>JAYVXM010000406.1:0-14789 GCA_043785205.1 Bdellovibrionales bacterium | reverse complement strand
AACTCGCGTACAACGCGAAAAAAATCGTCGAGCAGTTTCGAAAGAGTCCCGTCATCGCGCGCGTGGAGCTCTTCCCACTCATCGAAGAGGACTCCTGGACGTTCGCCCTCGATCTTCGCGCGGCGGTTCCCGTCGAAGTTTTCGAACTGACCGCTCCGACGCGGATTATTTTCGACCTGAAGGCGGGCGCCGCTCTCCTCGCCGAACTCACTCCGAAGGGAGAAACGCGGCCGATAACCAAGAAAGTGGCTCGCCGGATCGCGCCTCCCCGGGCGAAGCTCGCCCCGCCGAGACCGAAGGCGATTCACGCGAATCCCGTCGAGGATGAGTATCAAGGAAACGGCGCGGCATCTCGCAACGATGATATACCCGAGTAAGCGCGGGGAATGACTCCTCTTTTTCGGAGTCCGGCTTGCCAAGCCGCCTTTTGGGTCCATCTTAGACCTGCCCCCCGGAGGTCACCCATGGATTCCCAAAATGACTCGAACGACTCCGTAAATGATGTTTTCGCCGAAATCGCCGGGGGTGACCACCTCGTGCTGAAAGACTCGAGCCTCGTACTGCCGGACCAGACGTTACCACCGAATCTCTTCGTCCTTCCGACGAACTCATCGATCGTCTATCCCTCGCTCATGGCGCCGCTCGTGGTGACTCACCCGAAATTCGTCGCCGCAATCGAGGAAGTCATCCAACGGAATCGGGTGATCGGCCTTCTCCTCACCCAGGACGAAGAGCTCCGGGAGGACGTGAATCCGAAACGCCTCTACCCGGTCGGCGTCGTCGTGAAGATCCTCAAGCGGCTCAAGATGCCCGATGGGTCCGTGAATCTCCTCATCCACAGCATGAAGCGCTTCCGAGTCCGGAAAGTGCTCGCCGACCACCCGAACCTCGTGGTCGAGCCGGAGTACCTCGACGACATCGTCGAAAAGTCGACCGAGATGGACGCGCTCACCCGAGCGGTCGTTCAACACGTGAAGAAGCTTTCGGAGACGAATCCGTTCTTCACCGACGAAATGCGGCTCGCGATGATCAATGCCCCCGGTCCCGGTACGGTCGCGGACCTCGTCGCGTTCGCCCTTTCGCTGGCGAAGGACGACGCCCAGGACTTTCTCGAGACGATTCCCGTGCGGGAGCGGTTCGAGAAGCTTCTCACGCACCTCCGGCGAGAGCAGGACGTCGCGGACGTTCAGAAAAAAATTCACGACGACGTGAACACAAAACTCACGAAGATGCAGCGCGAGTTCTTCCTCAAGGAGCAGCTCAAGGCGATCAAGAAGGAGCTCGGCGGCGAAGAGGGCGGCCAAGATAAGGCGGTTCGGACGTTCCGCGAGCGGATCGAAGCGATCGGAATGCCCGAGGACGTGAAAAAAGTCGCCCTCGAGGAAGTCGAGAAGTTCGAGGCGATTTCGGAATCTTCGCCCGAGTACAACATCGTGCGGAATTACCTCGAAACCCTCTGCTCGCTTCCCTGGAGCTTCGAAACCGTCGATTCGCTCGATCTCGCGAAGTCGCGAAAAATCCTCGACGAGGACCATTATGGCCTCGAGAAGGTGAAGGAACGGATCCTCGAGTTCCTCGCGGTTCGTAAACTCATCCAGAAAAAATCCCAGCCGAAGGGATCGATCATCTGTCTCGTTGGCCCGCCGGGGGTCGGAAAGACCTCCGTCGGAAAATCGATCGCGAAATCGCTCGACCGAAACTTTTACCGCTTTTCACTCGGCGGAATGCGCGACGAGGCCGAGATCAAGGGCCACCGGCGAACCTACATCGGCGCCATGCCCGGTAAAATGATTACGGCGATGCGCCGCGCGGGTTCCAAGAACGCGGTGATCATGCTCGACGAAATCGACAAGCTCGGCGCGAGTTTCCAGGGCGATCCCGCCTCGGCACTCCTCGAGGTCCTCGACCCGGAACAGAACCATACCTTCATCGATCACTATCTCGACGTGCCGTTCGACCTTTCGAAGGTCTTGTTCATCGCGACCGCGAACACGCTCTCGACGATCCCGGCCCCGCTCCTCGACCGCATGGAGGTCATCGAGATCCCGGGTTACACGCTCGAGGAAAAAGAGGAAATCGCGACTCGGTACGTGCTGCCGAAATCGCTCGCCGAGCACGGTCTCCGAAGCTCCCAGCTGAAGATTGAGAAAGGGGCGATCCGGCGTTTGATGCTCGACTACGCGCGAGAGCCCGGACTTCGAATTCTCCAGCAACTCTTCTCGCGAATCGCCCGCAAGGCGGCGACGAAGATCGTCGATTTCGAGGAGAGGAAGGGCGCGAAATCCTCCGCGAAAATCACGCCGATTTTCGTTCGGGAAAGCGAACTTTCGGATTGGCTCGGCCCGAAACGCTACTACAACGAGCTCGCCGAGCGGATCACCGCCCCCGGCGTGGTCGTGGGGCTCGCGTGGACTGCCGCCGGCGGCGATATTCTTTTCATCGAGGCGATGGATCTTCCGGGAACGGGAAACCTCAAGCTCACCGGCCAGATGGGGGACGTCATGACGGAAAGCGCGGCGATCGCGTGGAGTTACGTGAAGAAGAAGGCAGGGATCGAGTTCAAACTCGATCAGTCGTTCTTCAAGCACCGCGATCTTCACCTGCACATCCCCGCGGGCGCGATTCCGAAAGACGGCCCCTCGGCGGGGGTGACGATGGCGACGGCGCTTTACTCCCTCTTGGCGGGCCGAAAATTTCGGCAGAAGCTCGCGATGACGGGCGAACTCTCTCTCATCGGGAAAGTCCTTCCCGTCGGCGGGATCAAGGAGAAGATCCTCGCGGCGAAACGCGCGGGAATCGTCGAGCTCCTTCTCCCGAAACTGAACGAAAAGGACGTCCGCGAGGTGCCGGAATACGCGCTCAAGGGAATGACGATCCATTACGTCTCCCATGTCGACGAGGTGTTCCGGCTCGCGCTCGAAACGGACGGCGCGCCGAAGAAGAAGCCGTCCCTTGGAAAGATCATCCGGACGCGGAAGCGCCCGAACGTCCGGCCTACTCCCGCTCGGACGTCTTCGGTTCGGACGGCTTCACGGAACCAAACGAAATGATGATCTTCGCGCCGCCGAGCCAATAACTGTTCTTCGAGGAGCCGGAGGTGGTGTGGTTCCACGCGCCTTCGATCATCCCGGAAACGCGCGGCGATCCGATTTCGAGTCCGAAGAGTCCGCCGACGTTCGTCGCTTGACCCGAATAATTCGTGGTCGAAACGCCTTGGATCGCGTAGGTGCCCGTGTAGTTTCCGCGCTCCGCGAACGGGCCGAAATAAAAGTTTACGAGGGGATCGAGCCGGTAACCGGCGACGAGTTGAGCGCCGACCGTCGTATATTCGATGTGCGAATTATAATAATTGCTCGAGAGGCCGCTGTCGCTGCGCGTATCCGAGTCGTAGCCGAGGCTCGCGACCGCGGAGAGCGAGACGTTTCCCTCTTCGGCGCGAATTTTCGGGGCGCCGAAGATCTGATATTTCGCGTGCGCGACCCAATTCGTATTGATGCCGATTTCGAAACGATCCTTGATGCCCATGCCGCCGCCGACGGCAAGGTCGTGAATCGCGCCGAGATTCGGGTTCGTTGTCGACGGAGCGGTGAACGTGTAATCCGGGGTGAGTTCGATGTTCGCCTGACCGTCGTACGCGGTATCGATCCGGCCGGCGGTCTTTCCGTACACTTCGGACGATTCGAAACGGTTCCCCTGCATTTTCATGCTCACCGCGCACGAGGAGGCCGCGGTCAGGAGAAGGGCCAGACCGATGAACTCTAAATTTTGGGTTCGCATGTCGGCGGTCGCTTAGTTCGCGACCGGTGGCATGTCGTTATCCGGGCCGGAGGCGCCGTACTTCGCGCGCACGCGACCGGAGGCGATTTCTCGGAGCGCGGTCACGACGACGCGGTTCTTGCTTTTTACGAGCGGGTTCGAGCCCTTGTAAAGCTGACGGGCGCGCTTCGTAGCGATGTGAACCAGTTCGTACATATTTTCGACCGTCTTGAGACAGTCTTCGATCGTGACTCGTGCCATAGTCTGAAACCTCTTTCGGAATGTAGAGTGTTAGCGGAAAGCCCGGAGAGGGTCAAGAAACGGGTTCTTGATACATCGTGTCAATGACGTCTTTGTATTTCCGGTACACGACGGAGCGTTTCACCTTCAGGGAAGGGGTCAGGTCGCCCGACTCGACCGTGAAGACGGTGGGAAGGACGGCGAACCGTTTGACGGTCTCGAACCGGGCGAGGCCCTGATTCAGGAGTCCGATGACCCGTTCAATTTCGAGCTCCACTTTGCGATTCCGGGTGAGTTCTTCGGGGTCGCTATAAAGGATGTTTTCCCGACGGGCGAACCGGTGGAGCTCCTTCCGGTCGAGGGTGACGAGCGCGGAGAGGTGTTTTCGCCGGTCGCCCACCACGACGAAGTCCGAGAACATCGGCGAAAAGGTCTTCGCGAGATTCTCGATTTTCTGGGGGGCGATGTTCTTCCCGCCGCTCGTGATGATCAGATCCTTCTTCCGATCGGTGATATGGAGGTACCCTTGGGGATCGATGAAGCCGATGTCGCCGGTCTTGAACCACGCGTCGCCGTCGAATGCGTCCCGGGTTTCGTTCTCGTCCTTCCAGTAGCCGGCGAAAATCTTCTTCGAGCGAAGGAGGATCTCGCCGTCGTCGGCGATCTTCACCGTCACTTCTGGAAGCGGCCGCCCGACGGTCCCGAATTTATGGGCGTCGACGGTATTCATCGTGACCGGTGCGCACGTTTCCGTCAGGCCGTAGCCTTCGAGAATGAGGATCCCGAGGATCTCGAAGGCCTCGCCGACTTCCTTAGGAAGCGGAGCGCCTCCGCAGATCGCGAACCGAAGTCGTCCCCCGAATCCCGCGAGTACGCGGGTCATGATCGTTTCGCGGAAAAAGCCGTAGGCGGCCCGGCGAAATACTCCCGGCGGCCGGCCGCGGCGCCGACGTGAAAAATAATTTTCCCCGGAACGCATCGCGAGGTCGAACACGCTTCGCGTAAGGAGCGACGTTCCGCGGATCTTCGTTTCGACTTCGTTCAGCGCCTTTTCGAAGATCCGGGGCACCGTGAAGAGGATCGTCGGCCGGATTTCCTTGAGGTCTTCCGGCACGCGCTCCGGCGATTCGGCGAAGGCAAGCTGCCAACCGAAGACGAATGTCGACATCGACTCGACCCGGCCGATGATGTGGGAGAGCGGTAGAAACGAGAGAAGGACTTCTTTTCCATCCTGGATGTGCTCGCCGTACACCTTCGCGCAATCGGTGAGGACGCTCATCAGATTCAAATTCGTCAGCATCGCCCCTTTCGGCGCGCCGGTCGTTCCTGAGGTGTAGCAAATCGTGAAGAGGCTCTCGGGCGCGAGATCGAGAAGCGTCGTCTCGAAAAGATTCGGGTTCGTACGACGCTCTTTTTCGCCCTCGCGCTGGAGGTCGAAGAACGCCATCGCTTTCGACGGGAGTCCGACGTGGGACGTCTCGATCACGAAGATCCGCTCGAGCGTCGGCATTTCGTCGAGCCGGGGAAGGAGCTTCGCGAGCTGGAGCTCGTCCTCGACGAACGCGAACCGCGCTTCGCTGTGACGGATGAGGTGGACGATCTCGTTCTCGGACGAGGAGGGGTAAACGGGCACCGATACCGCGCCGGAACCGAGAATCGCGAAGTCGGCGAGTGTCCATTCGTAGCGACTTCGCGAAAGGATTACGACGTGATCGCGCGCCCGAATTCCGAGGGCGTGGAGCCCGAGCGCGATCTGTTCGCACTCCTGCCGAAAGGTGAGGAATGTAACGTCCCGCCACGCCCCCTTCGGGGAAATTACGTCGTTGGTCGAACGATAACGGAAGGCGACGTTCCCGGGCGTGCGGCGCGCCCGTTCGATCATCGTCGCCCCGATCGTTTTTTCGAGGATGAAAGCCATGGCTATTTCTTGCTCCGCTGACCCTTGGAGCGACTGTCTTTCAGCGCCTTCGCGATTTCGCGATCGGCGGTCTTCTTCTTGATGTCGGCGCGCTTGTCGCCTTTCTTTTTCCCTTTTCCGAGACCGATCTCTATTTTTGCCATGCCCTTCTTAAAGTACATGCGGAGCGGGATGATCGACATCCCATCGCGCACGGATGCCCCGTAGAGCCGTTCGATCTGGTGGCGATGGAGGAGGAGTTTCCGCTTTCGCGCCGGGGCGTGATTCCAGATATTCCCGTGCGAGTACGGAGCGATGTGGGTATTCATGAGGAAGGCTTCGAGTTTCTTCCCGGGTTGGCCATGAACTTCGACGAATGCGTCGCGAAGATTCGGCGAGTTCGCCCGCAAGCTCTTCACCTCGGTTCCGGTCAGGACGAGCCCCGCCTCGACGACTTCGTCGATGAAGAAGTTCGAGCGCGCGTTCGGATTGCTCGCGATCAACTTCTCCGCGTTCGGGTCTGGCTTAGCCATCGGCGGTTACCCCGTGTCCGTGCCCGAGGCGATTCCGAGCGAAAGGATCGTCTTGAACGCCTCCTCGACGGAAAGGTGGGAATCGCGGACCTCCGATTCCGAAACGATGAGGTGGAACCCGGACGTCGGATTCGGGGTCGTCGGTACGTAGACGTTGATGAATTTTTCGCCGTTTCCTTCGCCGAGCGGCGAGCGGGCGGTGCTCGTGACGAACGCGAGCGCCCAGGTCCCTTGACGAGGGTATTCAAGGTAGACGACCCGTGAAAATTGTTGTTTATCGCCGGAGGCCATCGTCTTGAGCAGCTGATTCAGCGAGGAGAAGACGGCGCGCACGACCGGAATGCGCTGGACGAGGTGGCTCAGGAAAGCGAGGACGCGGGCGCCGATGATCTTTTTTGAAAACCATCCGAGACTTGAAACGCCGAACGCGAAGATGATCGTGAGGCCGACCGTAATCCCGACGTTCATGAGCTCGGCGACGAAGGGATCGAAATGGTAGATCGGCTTCCATTCTTCGGGGATGAGGAGGTGCAGCGTCCAGAGCGCAGCGAAGATCTTCCCGAGGATCCACGCCGCGGCGAGGAACGGAATCAGGACGAACACGCCCGTTAGGAAGTTACGGCGGAAGAGGGAAGAGAAATCCTTCGGTGAAAGAAAATAGCGGCGCATTTGAATCTCTTTAGAATGCCGGTGAAGGCCCGAATTATATAGCGGGAAACGGCCGGGTCGTGCGGATTGAGGGCAGTTGAGGCACCGCGTTTCGACCGAGATCGGTTTGTGTATCCGTACCCGTATCGGTAACCGTATCCGGGACGGGACCGTTTCCGGTTGCCGTTCCGGTTACGGGTTATGGGATCCGTTTTCTTTACTAAATTTCGAGGTTAACCGAGAACCCCGCCCCCCATTCGGAGCCTCCGGTTTCGTAACCCGGTGCCCCGACCTTGAGGTTGGAGAGGTTCCCGTTCTCGTCCCCGGCCGTTTTGACGACGTTCCGTTTCGGGTAGAGGGAATAAGCGCCGTGGAGGTCGAATCTACCGGGGGCGTCAAAGAAGGGGAAGGCGGGGATCCTCCACCCGTACCCGAGCGAGAAGCGATGCTCGTCTGGATCGAGGGCGTTTCCGGCTCCGGTCGGGAGTTCGCGGTAGATCCCGGGGCGGTAAGCGTAGCCCGCCCGAAGTTCGTCGTTACCGATCCCCCAGACATGCCCGAGTCGTGGGACGAGGATATCGCGCGTTCGTCCGGAAAGATTACGACCGACTTCGAAGTTTACACCGCAGTTCGGATCGCACGCCCGGGTCTGGATCAGGATCGCGGGCGATTCGAATTTCGACCAGGCTTGATAGTCGAGCTGGAAAAAAAGCGTGTTCGCGGATGCGTACCGCCATCGCGTTCCGCCCGAAACGGTGAACGGGTCGTAATACATCGTCGCGATCGCCGGAAAGGAAAAATCCGGAGCGGCCACGTTTCCGACTGCTCGCGCGCTCGCTTGAACGTTCAGCGTTTCCGGCGCGCTCGACGCGAATCGAACGACGAGTCCGTATGACGTGGAATCGGTAGCGTTCAAATCCAGCCCGAAATAGGGGGTCGCTTCCGTTTTCAGGCTCGCCGCGATTCGCATCGTGGAAACGGTTCCGGCGCCCTGGTTCAGAAAGATCGTCGTGTCGGAGGTCAGTCGCGCGCCGAGGAAAATACCCGCCCCGAAACTCAAACGGGGAGTGAGTAGTCCGGAGAGCGCCATTTGAAACTCCGGCTTCTGGGTGCGTCCGCGATGGAGCGTGTATTCGGGAACGAACGACTCGCCGGAATCGAGGAGCGCGAAGCGGTCGAGCGGTAGGTACGCGACGGCGCCGAATCCCCAGTGACGATCGGACTTTTTCGAACGCACCGAAAATCCGAGGCTCTGCCCGAACGTCGCGGGATAGTCCGTGTCCACGTTCGCGATGCGCGCGTTTCCCGTCGTTTGGTCCGAGTTCACCGGGTTTTCGACCACGACTCCGTGAATGTCGGCGAACTTCGGTTTCGAATAGAGCACCGACCAATGGAAACGAAGGCCGGCGCCGTTCGCACTTTCCCCGTCGGGAAGAAAACTCATTTGGGCGGGATTGTCGAACGCGGAGGAGCTCGAGATTTCGGCGGAACCGGCGAGCGCGCCCGCGAGCGCGGCGTCTTCCGAGGTATAACCGAAGCGATCGCCGACCGCGGCTTCGGCGGAACCGGAGAACGAAAGCAGGAGGACCATCGAGAAAAGGCGACCGAACATGCGGTTTCACGACTAGCCGGTGCCGAACGGGATTTCAAGAATGATTAAACTTAAAAGTCAGGCGCTGGACGGCGGTCAGCCATTTCTCCCAGTCACTCCACTCGAGCTCTTCCGCCCTCCGAGTGCCGTCGATTTCGGCGGCCTCGAGCGCTTCTTTCCATAGGGAGTCCTTCGGTAATCCCGAACGGAGCATCTTTCGCCGGTGAAGAAACGGAATCCGAATCAGCTTTTCCCAATTCGATTCCCAGGCCGAAAGCCACTTTTCATTGAACTCCGGTTCGGGGCACGGCGGACACGGAATCCGAAGTTCGTTCCGCGCCTCGAGCACTACGATTTCGGAGTTCACGTCCGGCGGGGGAGCGAACGCGCGCGGGGGGACCGAAATGAGTTTCCTCACGTCCCATCGATTCTGGATCCAGAGGGAGAGCGAACCCCAGGCCTTTTCCCTCGGGACAGCGCGGAGACGAGCCGCGACTTCCGCTTGGAACATCAGGACCATCGCCGGAATACCGTCCGGAAATTTCGCGAGTTCTTGAAGGATCGCGGTTCCCGCGGAATAGGGGAGGTTCGAAACGACGACGAGCGGAGCCGGCCGAAGGTAGTCCGCGGGATCGAGGTCGAGAAAGTCCTTCTCGAGAACGGTAACGCCAGAATGTCCGCGCAGCGATTCCTCCCAGTGGGACGCGTGCGAACGGTCTTTTTCGACGACGAGGAATCGCTCGAGTCCGCCGGTCTCCTTCATCTTCGCGAGGAGCGGGGTCGTGATCGCGCCGCGACCGGGGCCGATTTCGAGGAGCGACCGCGCGGAATGGCGCTCCACGTGTTCGAACGTCGTCGCGACGATGAGGCCGATGACTTTTTCGTCCTGGAGGTAGTGCTGGCCGAACGCTCGGCGACGGGGAGAGGCGGGCATCTTAAAACTCCGGCGAGGCGAAGGCGTTGAGGGTGAGGAAGTCGGTTCCCCGGAGGAAATTTCCCTGACGGTAACGGAAAGCCCCCGCGCCGGCGATCATCGCGGCGTTATCCGTGCAGTAGCGCATCTCGGGAAGGATCGGCGGAAGCGCGAGGCCGAGGCTCTTCCACTCGGCGGTCAATCGCGAACGGAGGCGAGAATTCGCGGCCACTCCGCCGACGATTGCCAGCGCCTGGCAACGGTTTTCGCGGATCGCGATGGCCATTTTCGCGTAGAGGGCGTCGACGATCGCTTCCTGGGTGGAGGCGCAGAGATCGGGCAGTCGCGCCTCGAGCTCGCCCTTTTTCCGGAGTTCTTCCGCCTTGAGGGAAACGGCCGTTTTCAATCCGCTGAACGAAAAATCGAGCGTCGCCTTCTGGGGGAGCGCGCGCGGAAAATCGAACGCCGCGGGATCGCCGCCCTGGGCGGCGGTCTCATCGATCCAGCGGCCCCCCGGATAGGGGAAACCGAGGAGCTTGGCCGTCTTGTCGAACGCCTCGCCAGCGGCGTCGTCGCGCGAGCGCCCGACGAGGGATCGCTTCAGGAAATCGAGCGGCCAGAGCTCGGGCGCGACCGGGACGAGGTGAAGATTCGTGTGTCCGCCCGAGATGATCGCGACGAGCATCGGATAGGGAAGTTTATTCCGAAGGATCGGCGGCTGGCCGCTCGTGTTCAGGAAAATCGAAGTCGCGTGGCCTTCGAGATGGTGAACCGGAACGAGGGGTTTCCCGAGTGCGTAGGCGAGGGACTTTCCGGCGCTGACGCCTACGAGGAGCGCGCCTACGAGGCCGGGCCGGTTCGTCACCGCGACTGCCTCGAGCTTATCCGGGCGGACGCCGGCTTCCGAAAGCGCCTGTTCGATCATCGGATTCACGGTTTCGAGGTGATTCCTCGAAGCAATTTCCGGAACGACCCCGCCGTAAGGGCGATGCAGGGCGATCTGGGAAAACGTCGCGCACGACAGGACTTCGATCGAGTCCGGAGTATAGCGCACGACCGCGGCGCTGCATTCGTCGCACGAGGTTTCGATCCCGAGAATCAGGCTCATGGGGATTTCTGCTTCAGGATTTTTTTCTTTTCCTTCGCGAGCGCCTGATTCAGTTCGACGAGAATCTTCTTCATCGCGGGGTCGGGCTTCTTCTCGTAGGAAAGATCGAGACCGACGAGACTGAACGTGTCCGGTTTCGTGATCGTTTCGACCGGAACGACGCCGATGTACTGATTTCGGTAGGAAGATTGTACGATCGGAATTCCGTTCTCGACGACCGGGTCCTGGGTGAAACTTTGGGAGTGTGCGCCGACGATGAGCGCGACCCCTTTCATTTTTTTCGCCAGCTCGAGATCGGCTTCCATGCCCGAATGGCTCAGGACGACGATGAGGTCGGTTTTTCCTTCGAGCGCCGCCCGTTCACGTTCGTAGGCGGGCATCCGCGGCTCGACCGTCAGCGGAGCCGGGTATCCGACGGTTTCGCCGACGAGGCCGATCACTCCGATACGCAGGACTTTCCCATTGGCGCCCTTCTTCTCGAAAATCGCCGAACCGGGAAAGGGATGTTTTCCGGCCAGCGCGAGATTCGCGGCCAGGACCTTGATCTGCGAATGACCGAGGAGTTTCATGTACTCGTCGATTCCCAAGGCGAAGTCCTTATCGCCGGGAACGGTGGCTTCGAGCCCCATCTTTTCGTGCGCGGTTACGAGCGCTTTCGCCTGAATTTTTCGCGATTCGAGGAGGCTTTCCGGAAATTCTTTCGACTCAAAAAGAAAGTTCCCCGCGTCCACTTGGAGGAATGGGCCTTTCTTTTCTTCCTCGAGCGACTTCAGAAGTCCGGCCCGGCGCAAGATCCCGCCCATCGGATCGACCCGGCATCCGCACGGCTCGACTTCGCCGAGAATGTCGTTTGAATAGAGGATCGACGTCGCATCGGCGCGCGGGAGGAGAAGGAGTAGAGCGAGGAATGGTCCCATGAAAACCCGGATTTCTTACTTCAGTTTCGCCTTGGCGATTTTCGCCTCCGGCGCCTTCGCGTGCTTTTCAAGAATCTCTTGGTAGAACGGTTTCGCGTCGGATTTCATCCCGAGGGCGTCGAATGACATCCCGATCTTCAGGAGCGCCTTCGGTATAAATTTGGATTTCGGATATTTTTCCTGGAGGGCGGAGTAGTCGAGAATCGCTTTCTTATAGTTTTCCTTCGCGTAGAGCGATTCGCCCCGAAGATAGAGGGCTTCCTCGGTGTGTTTCCCTTTCGGGTACTTCAGATATTGAGTAAAGGATTCAATTGCCGCGTCGTATTTTTTTTCCTTGTGACTCTCTTTGCCGGCTTCGAACGCGGCCGCGGGATCGGTCTTCGGGACCTCCTTTTCCTTCTGGATGCGTTCTTCGCGGTCCTTTTCCTTCTTTTGAAGCGCGTCGATCAACGCGGCTTGGGAGGCCTGGAGTTCCTGAATCCTCGTTTCCATGTCGCGGAGCTGGGCTTCCCGCTCGCCGCGTTTGCCGGCGTCTTGAGCGAGCGACTCGTTCTTCTTTTGGAGCTCGTCGATCCGCCCGTTCAACCGATTGATTTCACCGCGGAGCTCTTCGGAGACCTTCTGGTTTTCCTGAGCGGCGTTCACCTCCGTCACCTTCGTTTCGTAACCGGTGTCGGGATTCCCGGTTTCGCTCTTGAGATCCGACCGCGTCTTGATACAGCCGCTGAAGGCGACGAAAAGGACGAGCGAAAGGGGGAGGGTCCGAGCGAGAAAGTTCCGACGAATCATTTCCCCATCATCGCATCGCGGTGCGACGTTCGCAATGGTCGGGAAGGGGGCCCGTTAAGGAGAAAAATTCGTAGGGTAACCGCTTGCCGGCGGGGTTCCGGATGATGCCCCGCTCCCAGGACTCGCCGTCGGTGGTTGGGTCGCCGACTGTTTCATCGCTTCCGTCGCGAGTTGACCCTGGGGCGGTTCGTAGGTCGAAGGCGGCGGCGGGGCCGGCGGAATTTCGGGCGGGAGGAGGCTCGCGCGGCTCGAACCTTGGCGGAGGGCATCGAACTCGGACTCTTCGGCGAGGCGTTGGGCCCGTTTGGCGTACTTTTCCGCGATTTCGAAATTTTTCAGGCGGTACTCGTTCTGGGCCCGAAAATACGCTTCGTTCGCCAGCCGGAACTTCTCGGGGGCGAGCGAATCGGCGCTCACCTCGCGCGCGGCCTTCAGAGCCGCGGCCGTGTCGGACATGAGCTGGATCGGACGATCGTGAAAGAGCGAGCACCCCGAAAGCGTGATCCCCGCCAACCAAAAGAGAGCCCGGCGCGACGCCTTGGCTCTCTCTTTAAAGGTCGGCGATGGAGGGTTCGGTTTCGCTCTTCCGGTCATTCTTTATTTCGAGGTGATCGCGAAATTCGCCCGGCGGTTCTTCGCGAAGGCCGCGTCCGTCATCGCGGTGTCGATCAGGCGCTCCTTGCCGTAGCTGATCGTCGCGAGGCGATCGTTCGCAATCCCGGCTTTTTTCATGGCGTCGCGAACGGTATTCGCGCGTTTCTCGCCGAGTGCGATGTTGTATTGAATACCGCCGCGTTGATCGCAGTGGCCTTCGACTTGAACCTTCACCGTCGGATTCGCTTTCAGGATGCCGACGTTCGTCGCGAGGGCCTGCTTGCCGTCGGAGTCGATTTCGAAGGAGTCGTATTTGAAGTAAATGGTTTGCATCCCCATCGCCTTACCGGAGTCGGAGTCTCCCATCGTATTCGCGTCGCCTGCGGTCATCTCCGTCGAGCCACCGCCCGGATTTTCCGTGTCGTCGGTTTTCGGAGCGGATTTGCATCCGGCGAAACCGAGAGCGAGCGAAAAAGAGATGAAAGCGATCGAAAGTTTACGAAGCATAAATCCTCCTGGTAGACTTGGAGGATAAATCAGGAACATCAAAATGCAAACCCTGAAAGCCTGGCTTCGGATTCTCGCTTTCCTCGCGTTTTTTCCGATGCTCTTTTCGGTGGCGGCGTTCGGGAAGATGGCGCCCGAGCTCGGCCGAAGTTCCTTCGAAACCGATCACTTTCGCGTCCACTACCCACCGCATTACCAAGCGTTCGCCGAAGCGCTCTCCGACCGGCTTGAGGACGCTTTCGCCCGACTCGGCCGCGAGCTCGATTGGACACCGCGGTCGAAGATCGAAGTCGTCGTTCGGGGCGACACGGACGTGCCGAACGGGTTCGCGGAAGTGTTCCCCTACGATCGCCTCGTCCTGAACGGAGTCGCGCCCGAGGCGTGGGGCTTCGCTTCGGAAACCGACGACTGGATCCGAACGCTCGCCGTGCACGAGCTGACCCACGTGATCGCCAACGACGAGACATTTGGTTTTTTTAATCTTTTACGTTCGTTTGTCGGCAGCGTCGCGAAGATTAATCCGTACCAGCCCGCGTGGCTCGTGGAGGGGCTGGCCGTCTACGAAGAGACGAGGATGACCGCCGGTGGCCGAGGGCGATCGATTTGGAACGACATGGTCGTGCGGTCGGCGCTGCTCGAATCGCGTCTCGACGGGATCGCGGCGCGCGGGTTCGATCTCGGAGTGACGCTCGATCGACTGAACGACGGCGTCCGTCCCTGGCCGGAGGGGCACTCCTCCTACCTTTTCGGATACGTCCTCACCCAAGCGATGGCCGAGCGGAGGGGAGCCGATACTCCCGCCCGTATTTCCCGCGAAAACGCGCGAACGTTCCCGTTCGCGATCGAAGGCGTCGCGCGCGAGGTCCTCGGGTTCGGGTACGCCGACCTGTGGCGGGAAACGATCGATCGCCTAAAACGGGAGGCGGCGGTCGACGGGGCGCGGATCGAGCGGGAGTCGGTGTCGCCGACGAGGCGGTTGACGGATTCGGGACGACGAACGCGCGGCCTCGTCGCGGGGGACGGCGGACGCCTCTACTACATCCGGGATTCGTTCAGCGAGGGTACCGGCCTCTCCGTTCTCGAGGGCGGGAAAACGCGAAACCTCACCTATTGGAAATGGGACGGCGGAACGCGCCTCCGCCGAAGCCCGGACGGTCGCTACCTCGTCTATTCCCGGATCGCGCCGTTCCTCGAACATTCGCTCTATTCCGACGTCTTTCTCTACGACTTGCGGAACGAAACGGAAACCCAGGTGACGTTCGGCGCGCGGGCCTTGGATCCGGAGGTCTCGTCCGA
>JAYVXM010000405.1:0-14799 GCA_043785205.1 Bdellovibrionales bacterium | reverse complement strand
CCGAATTTCGCGGAGGAAAACCCGAGGTCGCGGCGTACCACCTCCTCCGCGGCTTGAACACGCTCCTTCCCCCCGCGATCCGGATCCTCGATCTCCGCGAAGTCGCGCTCGACTTCCATCCCCAGATTCACGCGGAAAAGAAGCAATACTCCTACTACATCCAGACCGGCGTCGCGCCTTCCGCCCTGCACGAACCCTACTCGCGATTCCTCCGCGGCCCGATCGACGTCGCCGCCATGCACGAGTCCGTTCGCCACCTCCTCGGCGAACACGATTTCAAGCCGTTCCAAGCCTCCGGTTCGAAACCGCTCCGCTCGACCGTGCGGACGATCTACGAGGCCGAAGTCACCGAATGCGCGAACGTCGGCCCGTTTCCCTCGCCGATCGAATCGCTCCGAATGATCCGAATCCGCGTCGTCGGGAGCGGCTTCCTTCGTCACATGGTCCGCGGCATCGCCGGTACGCTGATGGACGTCGGCGTCGGAAAGCGTCCGGCCTCCACTATGGCCGAAATTCTCCGCACCCAGGACCGCGAACGCGTCGGAAAAACCGCGTCGGCCCAGGGCCTTTGGCTCGAACGCGTCTGGTACCCGAATGTCGATTTTAACGCCGCGAGGCCTACATGAACGTTCCCGTGCTCGAAACCGCTCGCCTCCGCCTTCGCGGCCATCGCCTCGGGGATTTTCCCGACCGTCATAAACTTTGGTCGGATCCGGAGGTCGTTCGCTTCATCAGCGGCACGCCGATGTCGGAGATGGTCGCGTGGGGCGGCATGCTTACGCTCGTCGGGCACTGGGAACTCCTCGGCTTCGGCTATTGGGTCGTCGAGGAAAAGGCGACCGGACGGTTCATCGGAGAAATCGGATTCGCGGATTTCAAACGCGAGATCGTGCCGTCGATCGCCGGCGTTCCCGAACTCGGTTGGGCCCTCGTCCCCTCGGCGCACGGCAAGGGCTACGCGACGGAAGGCGCCCGCGCGGCGATGGAGTGGAGCGACTCGCATTTTCCCGCGCGCCGCCGGGTTTGCCTCATCTCGCCAGACAACGTCGCGTCGATCCGGGTCGCCGAAAAACTCGGATTCCACGAGGAAGTCCGCACGACTTTTCGCGATCTCCCGACGATCCTCTGCGCGCGGGACTGAATTCCCCGGCCCGGAAGATGCTACTGATGGAGGAATGGGGATCGTGAACGGTACGATCCCTTCGGAGACGCTATGAAAAAGTTCTTACTCGCTTTCTTCCTCTCGACCTCCGCTTTCGCCGCGACCGACTCGCTCGGAAAACCGATCTTCGCGTTCACCTTTTCCGGGCATAGCGCCGGGCGTTTCACAATGGTGGCCTGCGACTACGCGGAATCGGTGGCGCGGAACTGGATGGATCGGTTCGGCGCGAAGGATTTCGACGTGAGTTGTACCGGCGGCATCCAGCCGACCGGGGCGATCGCTCCCCTCGACCTCCGCATCGCCTATACCCCACCCATCGTCGTTGGACAGACGCGCCGCGAGCCGCTCGTCGTCGAATCGAACCCGTTCCCGGCGGATTCGAACTGCGACTTCGACAGCGCGCTGATGCGGGCCCTTCTCTCCGAATTCAAGAATATCGGGCTCACCCGCGCGATCGATACCTGCTTCGAGCCCCAGAGCCCGTACCATTACGACCTCACGATCCTCCGCCCCCAGTAGATGTGAGAAAACAGGTACTTAATGCAGCGCGCTAACGCTTGAGCCCCCGAAATTGAAGCTTTCCCGGGCGCCCGTTTCCCGTTAGAACCTTTTCCCTATGGATATTACCGTATCGGTCGAAAAGGCGTCTGCGATCTCCCGTAAACTCACGATCAAGGTCCCGGCGAACATCGTCGCCGACCGCTTCGAAAAGAGCCTTCGCGAAGTCGCGAAGACCGCGAAGATCAAAGGATTCCGTCCCGGGATGGTTCCGCTCCCGATGGTGAAGAAATTCTACGGCGACGACGTTCGCCACCACGTCTTCCACAAGCTCGTCGACGAGTCCTATTCCGAAGCGCTCCGGAAGGAAAAAATCCAAGCCGTCGGCCAACCGCAAATCGACACCGAAACGTCGAAGAAAACTTCCGCGGCCGAACATAACCACGACGACCATTCCGGCCACGTCCTCGACGAGAACAAGGAACTCACCTTCTTCGCAACGGTCGAAGTGATTCCGGAGATCGACGTGAAAGCCTACGCCGGCCTCGCGGTCTCCCGCGGGAACGACACGGTTACCGACGCCGATCTTCAGAAATCCCTCGATCAAATGCTCGATTCCCAATCCTCGCTGAATCCGGCCGCCGACGGAGCCACCGCGAAAAAGGGCGATTTCGTCGACCTCGAATTCAAGGGGGGAATCGTGACGGATAAAGGACTCGAAGAAAAAGAAGGCATGAGCGGCCAGCGGCTGATTGAGATCGGTTCCGACCAGCTCATCGAAGGGTTCGAAGATAAGCTCATCGGCATGAAGAAGGGCGAAACCCAGACGTTTAAAATTCCGGTCCCGAAGGACTACTTCGAGAAGGATCTCGCCGGGAAGCAATCCGAGTTCACCTGCACGATCCACGAGATTAAGGTGAAGTCCCTGCCGAAGCTCGACGACGAGCTCGCGAAGACCGTCGGTTTCGACAGCGTCGCCGATCTCAAGACGAAGGCGAAGGAGCAGCTCGTCGGCGAAAAGAAGGGGGAAGTCGAGCGAAAATTCCGGAGCGACATCCTGACCGCGCTCATCGAAAAGAACACCTTCGACGTACCGGCAAGCCTCGTGCAGGCCCAGACCCGTACCCTTGCTCAGGATGTCGCCGGGAACCTCAAGAATCAGGGCTTCAACGAGCAAATGATTCAGGACGCCCTTGCCTCGGAAATGGCCAACTTGAAGACTCGCGCCGAGAACCAGGTCCGTGCTTCCCTTCTTCTCGAAGCGATCGCCAAGAAGGAAAAGATCGAAGTCGGTTCGAAGGAAATCGACGCCGAGCTATCAAACATGGCGAAAAACATGAAGGTCGAAGAATCGAAGGTCCGCGACTTCTACCACGCGAACCCCCGCCGTCGGGACGATCTCGAATTCCGCCTCCGCGAAGAGCAGACGATGAAATTCATCATCGAAAAAGCGAAAGTGAAGCAGGAAAAATAAGGCCGTTGCGCTCCGCGCGGCGATTAAAAACGTAAAAAGGCCCGGCGCGCAGAACGCCGGGCCTTTTTTATCGGGTTCGCTCCTGAACCCCGTACGCGGACGGCGAGGTCACATCGCCGTCGAGGACGCATTGACGGTCGGATTCGTTTCGGCTCCGTCAGCCGGGATCGTCGACGCCGAAGCGGTATTCTCCGTCGATGACGATGCCTCCTGGGAACGGGCGGCCACCGAAGTGCTGGCCGGAGAACGGTTTCCGCACGCGAGCGGCATGGCCGCGCGGTGGTCGATGAGCGGCGTGCAGCACTCGCGCGGACCCGACTTCAGGCAGGCGGCGTAGAGTCCGCGGATTTCGGCGTTCAAGGTCGTCGTTACGGCATCTTCCGGCGTTTGAACGGCCGGGAGCGCGGTCTTCGCATCGCCCGGAAGATGAGTTTCGACCGTCCGGATCGGAGTCGCCTTCGCGATCGGCATGGGTTTCGCGACGGTCGTCTTCACCACGGGTGGTCTCGCCTTCTTCGGCGCGTAAAGGCGGGTCAGTTTCGCGGTTAGCGCCCGGTCGTACGCTTCGAGCGCCTTCCGGTGAGCGTCGGGATGACCAACGGTCGTCAGGACGGCGGCGCGCTCGACGCTCGCCGGCTCTTTGGCGTAGGCCGCGATCGCGGCGAAAAGCGCCATGCCGGAAAGAAGGATCGTATAGTAGGCTTTTTCGCTCGCCATAGCCAAAACTCCTAAAAAGTGTGGAGGTCCCGAAGGTGTCTCGACTTCGGGACCTCCCGCCTGAATCCGGTTGGGATACGCTTCTTAAACCGGATTCTGACAGCTGAAGATCTTCGAATCATCCCGCGGGCGCGCGTACGCGCACAACGTCCGGCCAGAGACACACGGCCGATTTCACCGATTATTTAATTCCCCTGATACCGCTTCGGCATCCCCCGATGCCTCCGCGAAAACTAGCCAACCCCGAAAATAAAGTTCCACCGACTATAAAGCAACGGTCGTGCCTGTCTAAACGCCCCGTGTTCGAAAAGGAATCGCTCAGTTGACTAACTCTTAAACGCTGCCGATTTTCGTCAGGGACGGAATTTGCGCGTGTCCGAAAAGACCCCCGAAAACCCCGTAAAAAGGCCTATCCTTCGAGTTTCGGAGCGCCGTGGTCGGCGACGAGTTGGACACGGTTGGCGGCGGCGGCGAATCCGGATTCCTTGAGGGCTTCGACGACGGCGGTAATCACGTTCGAGCCGACCTTGAACTGGTGGGCATAGTCGTCGATCGTGTACGAGCATCGGAAGACGAGCCAGGATTCGGTCGTCTCGCGGATCCAAACGATCGGCGCCGGCGTCGTGCGCACGCCCTCGATCTTCGCGACCGCCCGGCCGATGATTTCCTTCGTCGTATTCAGATCGGCCGCGTACGGGATCCGAAACGCTTGGGAACGCCAGATCGGCGTTCCGCGGGCGGAAAAGTTCGAGATCTCCGATGTTCCCATCAGGCGGTTCGGCAGCACGATGAGCTCGTCGAAAAGGCCGATCATCGTGGTGGCGCGCCAGCTAATTTCTTCGACTTGTCCCACCCAGGTCTGGGTTCCCTGAGAGACTTCGACCCAGTCCCCGATCTCGTACGGCTTATCGAGCTGGAGCGCGACGCCGGCGAAGAGGTTTCCGAGAGTGTCCTGAAGCGCCAGACCGAGGATCAGCGAAAAGACCGCCGATGTGGCCAGCACGGGTCCGAGGCGAATCCCGAAAATCTCGGTCGCGAACCAACCCGCGATCCCGACGGAAAGGAGGAGGGCGAAGAGGTTCACGATCAGGAGCGGAACGCCTTCGCGCATATGCCCGAGAAAGAGGTACTCGAACATGAAGATCCGCGAGACCTTCACGAAAACGATCGACCCGCTCACCAGCGCCGCGAGCCCGACGTAGGACGCGATGACGCCGCTCGAAGTCTGGCCGCTGTCCGCCGACCGAAGCGCCAGGGTGTAGCCGAGGTAAAGGACCACGAAGACGGTCAGGTGAGCCGCCATATTCAGAAAATGGCGTTTCAGATTCCGGTGCCGTTCGGCCGAAGCCGCCCGTAGGAAAATCTTATAGATCACCCACGCGGAGAGCGCGAGACCCGCGAGGACCAGGACGGGTTCGAGCGAGAGCAGCGACTCGATGCGGGCCAGCGGGATCAGCGGAGGATTCTTAGGGTTCACTCCCCGAGTGTACACGGCAGGGGCCGAGATTCAACTGAAGGCGTCCTCCGAAAAACCGGGCTAACGGATGCTTTTAAAGTCGAGTTTCGTCTGGTGAATCAGAGTCGCCCGCTGAAGCTCGTAATAGCCGCAAGCCCGGGAATCGAACGGCTTCGCCAAGTACTCGGCGGTCAGCTCGGGCGAGCGCGGACCGTCGGGCAAGGTCGTAAAGCTCGTTCCCGAACAGAGTTCGAACGGGACGCCGTTCGGCCAGGCCGCGAGGTTCGTGAGCAGGAGGCAGATTTTCGAACGTTTGTAATAGAAATCCCGACCGGTCGGACTATCCTTCCCGCCATAGAGGACTTCCTGCCCTTGGATGAAGTTCAGGACGTCCTTCACTTCGTTCCGAAAAGTCTCGACGAAGGTCGTCAGGGTCGGGAGCACGATCGTGATCGAATTCACGATGTCTTCGCGCACGAGCCCGCGATCGCCCTTCGGATTCGTTTTCGTGAGGATGTCCGTCATCCGTTCGGACGCGAGCGTCTGGGCGAGGATCGGGGCGTTGTCGCGCGCGTTCGCCGGATCGCTCAGGTAGCGGACGAGGGCGTTATTGATATGGTCGATGAAGCGATTTTTCAGGAACGAACTTCCGTGCTGAAGGTTACCCTCCGTATAGATATCGGCGAGGATGTTCGCATAGTCCTTCGCGGTATGGGGAACGCCGGGCACGTGCAGCGCTTCGAGGCTCGATTGGATTTTCGCGAGTCGGCCGATCGTGTCCGGCAGATAATAGTAGGTTTCCGACTGCCCGGAGTTCTCCCGAAGCTGATTATCGAGGTATTCCCGGATCGCGGTGAGCGAATGGTACGGGCTGACCGTGTTCGCCGGCGTCTTCGGCCGGCTCGGGTCGCCGGTACGGGAATAGTCCTGGGTCTTGCTGAACGCGGATTCGAGCGTACCGAGGACGTCGGGCTGAAGAATTTGGGCGCGCAGATCGTCCACGTACGCTTTCGTATCCCTGAACCACGAATCGAACTGGCTCTGGATCTCCGGGAGTTCCATCCGTAGCTTTTGGGGCGGCGTCCCCGCGTCCGCATCCTTAGGCGAGAAGCCGGAGTCGAAATTCGGAACGTTTCCGTTCACCTTCGGAAGCTTGCTCGGATCGATTCCGATGAGGAAGAACTCGGCCTCGTTCCGCGTCTTCGTCTGGAACAGCGGATTCGAAACCGATTGGGAGTTATTCAACCGCGCGACGAGCTCCCCGATCATCGTCCGGACGATGGGCCACCGCTTCTCGACGTCGTTCACGCCTTCGAGCTGGGTCCGGTAGGTGCCGAGGACGCCCGATACGAGGTCCGGCGAGGAAAAGTAGAGGGCTTCCTGATTCCGAAATTCCTCCGCGCGAGAAGCGTCGGCGGTCGTTTGGGCAAGGCGCGCGACCTTCACGGTTTCGAGCCATTGGGAGAAATTCGCGACTTCGCGGTCGAGGAGGCCGAGGCCGTAGAGCGCCGAGGTAATCGGATAATCGACCCGTGCGCTATGAGCTTGGGCCCAGTCCATCGAGGTGAGTGCATCGCGCGCCCGACAGAAATCGCCCGAAAGAGATTCGAGAACGCAGGAAATCGTCTCCGGCTTAAGCGACGCGCGATTCACCTTTTGAACCGCCTTCGTGAACTTCTTCACGTGAAAGAGATTTACCAGATCGCTCATCAGCGTCCCGACCGCGCTCGCCCCGAGTCCGAGCCCCGGATTCACCGCGGTCACCGCCGAACCGACGTTCGCCACGAGCGCGCCGATGCCCGCGAGGAGTCCCGGGCGCTTCAAGATGCATTTCTGGTTCGCGAGCGCCTGTTGAACGAGACCGTGGGTCGAAGCGATGAGCTGGGCCGCGGCCCCCGCCTGGACGTCGAGCCGGTCGGTCGCCTTCGTCGCGACGACTTGGGCGTCGATTCGGGTCAGCGTCGCCTGGAGCGAAGCCATGTAGGCCGGATCGGTCGTCGACGCCATCGACGATAGGACCGCCTGTTCCTGCGCGATGAGGGTCGTTTCCGTCGTATCATTCGCGCTCTGCTGGTTCAGGAGCGTCAGTGAGGAATAGATCGCGCCCGCCGATCCCGCCTCGGACGAGAGGGCCGCGCAATCCGGATCCGCCGCGATATCGTTCAATGTGTTTCGCAGGGCCGCCGCCTTTCCGAGCGCCGTCTGAGTCCACGTCCCTTCCGAAGGACACGAACTCGAGAAAAAGCTCAACAGATTCTCGACCGGGACGGAACCAGCCCGGCCGGAGACGCTGAAGAGGAGCCCGAATGAAACGACGAGGAACCGAAAACCGCGAGCCGAAGTCCGCATGCAGAGTAGATCCTTATTGAAGCGCCTTCACCGCGGCGTCGCGAACTTCTTTGTATTTCGACGCCGTATAGTTCGCGACCGGTACGACCACGTCGGGCTTCACGCCGACGTTTTCGATGTACGACCCGTCCTTGCGGACGATGAGTGATTCGGTTTGGCGAACGTCGAAGTGACTGTTCGGCGCCTGATTGTAACCGACGACGTTTCCGCCGGCGCCCATCGTCTGGGTGCCGACCACGATCGCGAGCCCGTCATCCTGAAGCATGGCAGAGAAGATATCGCACATGGACGCGCACATCTCGTTCACCAGGAGCGCGACCTTGAACTTCGACTTCAGATCCGTGTTCGGTACGAAATCGAACGGCGCGAGGACGTTCGAGGACATTACCGGAGTGAGGCGGTCGCCCCGCATGCGGGACGCCTTCAGATCGTCGTAAACCCGGCGGGAAATTTCCCGTTCGGAGTCGCTCTTCGCCTGCATCGAGCTCGTCTCGAACTGGTCGAGCCAGGAATCGCTCACGCGGAACTGGATCCCCGGGAGTTCCACGTGGTCCGCGGAAAGGGCCTGGGCCAGCGAGAATCCGAGGGAGAGGGATCCTCCGCCGTTGTTCAGCATGTCGATCACGATCCGGCTGACTCCGAGGGTTTGGAAACTCTGGAGCGTCTCCTTGAACTCCGTGATCGTCGCCGGCTCGGTTTCGAGCGGGCTGAAGGTATCGAGGTAGATCGTACCGACGAGGTTATCGCCTTCACGAGCGACGTAGGCCGGATAGACCTTCGCGCCGGTCAGGAAGACCGCGCCGTCGGGAACCTTGCGCATTTCGCGCACGACTTGTTCCGGCGTCTTCTCGGGAGTATCTTCGCCGGTCGCCACGAGCTGCCAGGACGCGAAGGAGTCGATGAACTTGAAGCTGTCGGTGACCGTCGTCCGGAGCGTCCGGGAAATCGAATCGGCGGTCATCGCCGGGAGTTCGATCCGGCCGTCGAAGCCGATGAACCGGAACTTGAACGCCACGCCGCCGTTGCCGTCGGAGAGCATCAGGAAGTTCTCGGAGGCGTCGGCCTTCTTTTTCTTTGCCGCGGCCGCGTCGTCCGTCGCCTTTTTCTGCTCGGCTTGGAATTGGTAAAGATCCTTCTTCACCCACGGGAGGGTGACGTCGAACGTCTGATCGCCGCGCTTCACGGTCAGGACGGCGTTGTCCGCCGTCGGCAGGCCGTTCAGGGTCGAGACGCGTGTGAAGAGTTTATTCGCGTGGTAAGTGAAATTCGCCTCGTCGGACCCGAGGTTCCGCCAGACGGTAAGGTCCGCGTTCACGGCCACGCGGAGGTCCCGGCCGTCGATCTTCAGGATGTGGTCGCCCTTCGCGATCGGATAGGATGACGTGTCCGCGATCGTCGGGAGCCGGTCCTTCACGAGGAGGGTTTCGCCGTCGCGCACGCCGGAGAATCCGAGATAGGCGGTCGTCGCCCGATCCGGGAGCGAGGAGTTCGTGAGCGCCGCCGAGGAGTGGGCGTCCTTGAACGTGGAGACGAATTTGAAGACGACGCCGTAGAATTCGTCATTCGTCTTCGTCGCTTTCGCGGCGTCGTTCGTCTCGGCCTTCAGACGTTCGTAGTCGAAGCCCCACTTCTTCTGTTTATATTCGAGGGGCGCGTAGTTTTCGCCGAACTGGGAGTAAACCCAGAAAAGGTCCGCCATCTTCTCTTCCGTCGTCAGGGTCCGGCGAGGCACCGGATCGCAACCGGAAAGGGCGGCGAGGAGCGTGACGATTCCGACGAGAGCGAAGATCGAGCGGGACATAGGAACTCCTAGGGACGGACGGTTTTGAATCGGAAAACGCGGCGCCCGGATCCCGAGCGCCGCGTGAAGGACTTGAACTTAGGCGGTCATCGCCGTGGCCGAGTCGGCGTGCGAGACGCCCTTGGCCGATTTCGCGCGAACGTAGCCGGCGAACATCCAGATGTAGCCGTAACAGAGGATCGGGAGGAAATACGACCAGCGGAGTTCCATCCGGTCCGCCATCACGCCCTGAATGAGCGGAATGATCGCGCCGCCGACGATCGACATGCAGAGAAGCCCGGACGCCTTTTCGGTGCCGCGCTTCAGTCCGCTGATCGACTCGGAGAAGATCGTCGGGAACATGATCGAGTTGAAGAGGCCGACCGCGAGGATCGTCCACATCGCGAACTCGCCCGCACCGAAAATCGAAAGCGCGGTCATGACGATCGTGCCGGTCGCGGCGAGCTGGAGAATCGAACCCGGGCGATACTTCGCGAGAAGCGGAGTGCCGAGGAACCGACCGACCATCGCTCCACCCCAGTAGAAGGAGACGTAGCGGCCGGCGGTGGCCGGCTCGAGGGAAAGGACATGGGAGGTGCCGAGGTAATTGATCAGGAAGGACCCGATCGCGACTTCCGCGCCGACGTAGGCGAAGATGCCGAAGCAGCCCATCATCAGGCGGCGATTCGCGAAGAGCTCGGACCACGGGGCGTCCGCGGCTTTTCCAGAAGACAGATCCGACTTGAAGGTCGGAAGCTTAGCCATCGCGACGAAGATCGCGAGCCCGATGAGCGCCACGGCGATCACGAGGTAAGGCATCTGAAGGGAGTCGACCGTAGTCGTCGAAAGGATCAGGTACGATCCGACGAGCGGAGCGACCGTCGTGCCGAGCGAGTTGAACGCCTGGACGATCGTAAGCCGGCTCGAAGCCGTTTCCGGACGACCGAGCAGGGTCACGTAGGGATTCGCGGCGACTTGGATCAAGGTGATCCCGGCGGCTAATACGAAGAGAGAACAGAGGAAGAGGCCGAATACCACGAAGTGCGCGGAAAGGAGGAACCCGAACGCGCCGAGGGCCGTGATGCCGAGTCCGGTATAAAGCCCGCGCTGGAAACCGAACCCTTCGCAGAACCGCGAGGCCGGGATCGACACGATGAAATACGACGAGAAGAACGCGAACTGAATCAGCGTCGCCTGCGTGTAGGTCAGCGTAAAGGCTTGCTTCAGATGCGGAACGAGCACGTCGTTCAGGCAGGTGATGAAACCGAAGAGGAAGAAGAGGCTCGTGATGATCATCAACGAGCGCGCATACGGATTTTTAGTCTGGGTGTTAGTCATGATTTTTCTCTCTAATACGTCGTAGGCTCAAGAAACTGGCGTAGCTCCAAGTAAGGTCGCGGGCACTTTGCATTTGGCCATGAACCCGGTTGAATTGTTCGGACTGGTGGCCGCCGTCACCCGTGTGAAATTTCGCACGACGGATGAAAGCGTCGCTTCGATCCTGAAGCGCTTGAAGGACGGCGGTAAAGGTGGGGTCGCCCGACACCAGACGTCTCTGTTGGGAAAGGTTTTGGCGGGTCAGCGCCTCGAAGAACGGACGGGAAATCGACGTGACGTTCACCTGGCCATGCGCCTTCAGCTCGCCGCGGAGGCGGACGAAGTACTCGGCCATCGCCTGGGTACAGAGAAACCACGGATTACCGAGGCCGTTCGTGGTCTCACCGTCGTAGTGGTCTTCCGGATACCGACCGATCGCCGGCCCCATCGGGAGGCCTTCGTCGTTCAATTTGTCGCGGTTGATCGCATACTGGTAATCGAACGCGTTCACGAGCTCGTTCATCGTCGCGATCACGCGATCGTCATCGACGTAGAAAGGCGAGCCGCTCCGGCCGGAGTGAAGGACGCCGAGCACGATCGAAATGTCGAGAAGCGACGCCTTTTCCTGCGGATCGTGGCCGCCGACCCAATTCCGGGTCGCGAGAAGGTAGTTTTTCGAGCTCGACCAAAACTTGTCGAGGGAGTCCATGATGAGTCCGGCTTGTTGCCCGTAAAACGCCGCCGCATCGGGATCGTTCATCTTCTTCGCGAAGACCGCGCCTTCCGCCATCGCGCGCCACTGCGCGATCCGCGTGTAGAAATGGTCGCCCTTCACTTCTTCCCAGAGGTCGAACGAAGGATCCATCCAGTGATGGGCCACGAACTCGAGGTCGGCCTTGATGAGCGTGCGTGCCGGCATTTCCGGCGTGTAGAGGTTTTTGTAAACGAAGTCTTGCTGGCCGGTCATCATCATGTCGTCCGCGAGCCCAAGGAGCGCGAGCACGCGAAGCGCCGGACCGTCGTTTTGCGGCCGACCCCAGTCATGATCGTACGGTGCACCCGACATCTCGAACTTCGGCTCGCCGAGGCCCCCGTCGAACGCGACTCCGGAGCGATTATCCGTGTTCTGGTTTCCGCGCGAGAAAAGCGCGTAGTCGATGAGCGTCTTTCGCGCCTGGGTCGGATTCAACGCCCGGAAGGCCCAAACTTCGCGCATCACGAGCGCGGAATCGCGAATCCAATGGAAATAGTAGTTCGGCAAGTCCCGGGACGGCGAAGCCATCACCGAACCGAGCGCTCCATCCGGCGGGCTGATTGCCAGGTAGATTCGGTCCATCGAGCGCCCCGTCTGCGTGACGATCCAGTTTTCCAAACTGGATTCGGCCGCCGAAGCGGGTAAAGACCCGCCGACAAATAGGCAGAATAGGACCCAAGCGCCGGCCGACCGATTTCCCCAAATCTTCATGCGAGGGCACCCTACTACCCGACTTCCCGAAGTGCAAACATCGCGATAAGGAGGAGGTCGATCCTAAAACGAGAGGCTCCCGCACGACCCTATGCTCCCACTGTTAACGAATACCCCGAAGTTTAGCGCCGAGGATTACCGAGCGGGCCGCCCCCTCTACCCTTCCCGGCTCTTTCGGACCCTCCGGACGGCGGTCGCGGGGACCCAACCCGTATTCCTCGACCTCGGCTGCGGCACCGGCCAGTCGACTCGGTCCTATTTAGACTTCGGAATTTCGCGACGCGGATTCGCGGTGGATCCGGACGCCGCGATGCTCGCGATCGCACGGGAGGCCCTCGCCGATCCTTTTCCCGAAGTCGTGACCCGGAACGGGAGCGCGGAAGCGATCCCGCTCGACGCGGCCGCCGTCGATCTCGTCCTCATCGGTTCCGCGCTCCACTGGTTCAATCTTCCGCGAGCGTATGCGGAAATCAGCCGGGTTCTGAAGCCCGGCGGCCACCTCTTCGTTTTCGAATACCAGTTTCCAAAGTGCTTGGAATCGCCGGCATTTGCGGAAAAAATCCGACGGCGCTTCAACCTCGAATGGAAGGCTCCCCGGCAGGCGCCGCGCGGTAGCCTCGCCGACCTTCTCGCGCCCTTCCGAAATTCGGGGGACTGGGAAGGGGTCGCGGTCGACCGCCCGGAATGGACGGAATCCCTCGACCTTCCCGCGTTCCTCGGACACCTCTTTTCCCAGTCCCGGTACCTCCACGCCGAAGCGGACGCGGTCGAGCCCGGCGATTATCGGAGGCAAGTCGCCGAATCCCTGGCATTCGACTTTGGGCGCCTACCCCTTCTCTTCGATCTCAAGCCTCGGACCTTCCTGTTTCAAAAGAACTCGGGGATCCGACAGGTTGTTGACGCGACGTGTTAATTGCCCGAATATTTGCGTCATGTTAAAAGAGGGAATGGGCCTACCTCGAAATCCCACTCCCTTCCTCGTCCTCTCGTTGGTCCTGGCCCTCTTCGCCGGCTGCGCGAAATCAGGTGCGCCGGCTTCCGGTTCCCCGGCCGACCGGCCGAACTCCTCGAAAGGGGACGGCGCGGGAGGTTGCGACGCGGCGATCGTCGACGCGGCCCTGGCCGGAATCGCGCGCGACGAGACCGCGAAAAATACGTTAGAAAAGAGCGCGAAAGACGTTCCTGAGAAATCGAACTTCCGGAAACTTTACGACGCGGAAATCGCGTTCGCTTCCTCGGCCGAAAGCCAACTCACGCGCCTTACGAGCTGCGGCGCCGCGCCGGCGGCCCTCGCGGAGATCAAAAACAAAGTTGCCAAGGCGCGCGCGAACGTGACCTATTTGAGCGAAAGTTTCCCCGACTTCAAGTGAATCGCGCCTTCGCACGGTCTCCCGGGGAAACTCAATCCTAGGGGGAATCATGAAAAAACTGATCCGTTCTGCTTTCGCGCTCGGATGCGCGAGCGTCCTTTCGTTCACGGCCGCATCCGCCGCGCCGATCGGTCCGGTCCAGCTCGGCGGGCGCACCGGTCCCGTCTCGACTTTCACTGGAGACGTCGACAATTACCAAATCGGCGATGTCTGGGGGAAACTCCCGCTCGACGCCGCCCAGGTCCGCGCCGGTTCGGCGGTTCTCCGTAAGGCCGCCCGCGCGACCGCGCGCTACGCGGGCCTCTTCGGTGGCGCCACCGGATTCTACATGGGCAAGTTCAACGGCCAGCACATCATGGGCACGAACCACCACGTCGTCGATGGCGTCGGCTGCGCCGGCGCGAAACTCACCTTTCCGTTCCTCGGCACGAACGGCCTGACGGTGAAGTGTAAGCGCATCATCGGCCACTGGACCGACGCCGACTTTGGCTTGATCGTCCTGGATATCCCGGCTTCCGAAGAAGCGCTCTTCGACGGCGTCGGCGTGAACTTCGCATACAATCAGAAAATCGAACACGGCATGCCGCTCCTTACCGTCGGTTTCGGGATCGCGAAAAATCCCGGTCAGCGAAACATGATGGTGAATCAGGATAACGACTGCAAAGTCTACTCGGCGACCGGCGACTACCGCCTCATGGGCGATCCGGACACGATGAACCCGGGCCCGTACAAGGCCTGGTCCTTCGCGCACGGCTGCGATATTTCGCACGGCGATTCCGGTTCGGCGTTCTTCAACCGGAACACCGGCGAAATGGTCGGCATCGTTTGGACGGCGGCGACGCCGAAGGATCCTCGCGTGCTTACCCGTGTTTATCTCGATCACCTCGACACCTCGAGCGAGGACATCTGGACGAAGCTCGGTTACACGGTTCCGGCGACGAAGATCGGCGACGTTCTTAAATCGATCGAGCCAACCCTACCGGCCGACGACGCGAAGACTGTGGAAGCAATCTTGACTCAGTAATTTTTCAAGACTGTCGAAAAACGCCGCGGCTCCGGAACTCATCGTTCGGGGCCGCGTTTCGTTTTACGGCGAAGGCTTTCCGTCCGCTTCCGACTTCGCTTCGATTTTCGCCGATTCGGCGTCCGTCGGCGGGAGTCCTTTTCCGATGCTCGCGACGTCCCCGAAGTGAATGATCGCGTCGAGACCG
>JAYVXM010000404.1:0-4785 GCA_043785205.1 Bdellovibrionales bacterium | reverse complement strand
GAGCGGCCTTTTTAGCGGCCGTCGCGATTTTCGCTTTCGCGGCCATGTCCTGCGCAAGCTTTTCGGAAGTGCGCGAGATCGCCTTGCACTTCAGCGGGAATTTATGGTCGGCGAGGCGGAGCGCTTCGAACGCTTCGTTTTGGGGAATCCCGGTCATTTCGAAAATGATCCGGCCGGGCTTGATGACTGCCACCCATTCTTCGACGTTCCCTTTACCGGAACCCATGCGGGTTTCGGCGGCCTTTTTCGTGACCGGCTTGTCCGGGAAAATCCGGATCCAAACTTGGCCACCGCGCTTCACGTAGCGAGTCATTGCGACCCGCGCCGCTTCGAGCTGGCGGGCGGTGATCCGGCCACATTCCGTGGCCTGGAGACCGTATTCACCGAAGTGGAGGAATCCACCGCGGAGCGCCTTGCCGCGCATCTTACCTTTGGCGACCTTCCGCCATTTCACTCGTTTAGGGGAAAGCATTTACGCGTCCTTTTCCTTCGAGGCGGCGGCCAAAGCGCGAGCTTCGACGGCGGCCAGTTTCTGGAGGGTTTGGATCTCGCCGTGGTAAACCCACGCCTTGATTCCGATGATTCCGTAAGTCGTCTTCGCGGTCGCGGTACCGTAGTCGATGTTCGCGCGGAGGGTGTGAAGCGGAACCGAGTCTTCGGAGTACCATTCGGTACGCGCGATTTCGGCGCCGCCGAGACGGCCCGAGCATCGGATCTTGATTCCCTTGATCCCTTGCTTGAACGCGGCGGTCATCGCCTTCTTCATCGCGCGGCGGAAAGCGACGCGCTTTTCGAGCTGAGCGGCCACCGATTCGGAAATCAGGGTGGCGTTCGCTTCCGGCTTCTTCACTTCGACGATGTTCAAGAAGAGCTCGTTCTTCGAGAGCTTCTGCACTTCGGCCTTCAGCTGCTCGACGCCCGCGCCCTTTTTACCGATCACGATGCCCGGACGAGCCGTATGCACGTTGATCTTCACCTTGTTCGCGGCGCGCTCGATTTCGATCCGAGCGATGCCGGCCCCGTAAAGCTTCTCTTTCAAGTAGCCACGGAGCTTCATGTCTTCCGCGAGCAAAGCCGGGAAATCCTTCTTGCTGGCGTACCAACGGCTGTCCCAGGTGCGGGTAATTCCGAGGCGGAATCCGATTGGATTAACTTTTTGACCCATTACTTGGTCCTTTCGGCGAGCAGAACGCTGATCTGTGAAGTTCTTTTCATGATGGGCGAAGCCGAGCCTTTCGCGCGGGGGCGAAAACGCTTCAGCATTGGTCCGGCGCCCACGAGCAGGGTGTGGATGTAGAGCTTGTCCACGTCCGTCGTCTGCTTTTGAGTGGCGTTCGCGACCGCGCTCTTCAGGAGGGTGTAGAGCACTCCCGCCGTCCGCTTCGCGGGCGAAAACTTAAGGTAAGTAAGCGCCTGGTTGATGTCTTTTCCACGAACTTCGTCGGCGATTGCGCCGACTTTTCGCGGAGTGATCCGAACTGAGGTTACTTTTGCGGTCATCTTCGTTTTCATGACTTAATCCTCAATCCTTACTTCTTCGCCGGAGCGGCGGGGGCCGCCGGAGCTGCGCCTGCTGCCGGTTTCGCTGCCGCTGCGCCTGCCGCCGGAGCCGCTGCTCCCGCTGCCGCCGGAGCCGCTGCGCCTTCCGCCTTCTTGTCGGCCGGAGTGTGGCCGTGGAAAGTGCGGGTCAGGGCGAACTCGCCGAGCTTATGCCCGACCATGTTTTCCGTGACGTAGACGGGGATGAACTTTCTGCCGTTATGCACCGCGAAAGTCAATCCGACGAAGTCCGGGAGAATCGTCGAACGGCGAGCCCAGGTCTTGATCACCTTACGGTCAGCGGTTTTCTTCGCTTCGAGGACTTTATGTTCGATGTGGTAATCGACGTAAGGTCCTTTTTTAATTGAACGAGCCATTAATAGGTATCTCCTAATCTTTAAAGCGATCTGCCGGAGGCAGATCAAAACTACCGACGGCGCTTCAGGATGAAAGCATCCGTGCGCTTATTGTTACGAGTCTTGAAGCCCTTCGTCGGAACGCCCCACGGAGTACGTGGGTGGCCGCCGCCGGAACTCTTTCCTTCGCCCCCGCCGTGCGGGTGATCGATCGGGTTCATCGAGACGCCGCGGTTCGTCGGGCGAACGCCCAACCACCGCTTGCGTCCGGCTTTACCGAGCGCGATGTTTTCGTGTTCCGTGTTCGAGAGCTGGCCGATCGAGGCGCGGCAGCGCGAGTGGATCAAGCGAACTTCGCCCGATGGCATCTTCACTTGGCAATACACGCCTTCCTTCGCCATCAGCTGGGCGAAGTTACCGGCCGAACGGGAGAGCTTACCGCCCTTACCCGGTTCGACCTCGAGGTTGTGGATGAACGTCCCGACCGGGATGTTCGAGAGCGCGAGGTTGTTCGCCGGTTTGATGTCGGCGGCATCGGACGCGACGACGGGGTCGCCGACCTTCAGGCCGAGCGGCGCCAGGATGTAGCGTTTTTCGCCGTCCGCGTAGTTCAGGAGCGCGATATACGCCGTGCGGTTCGGATCGTACTCGAGCGAGGCGACCTTCGCCGGAATTTCGCGCTTGTCGCGAAGGAAATCGATCACCCGATACTTGCGGCGGTGACCGCCGCCGACGTGGCGAACGGTCATCTTCCCGTAGTTGTTCCGACCGCCGGATTTCCGGAGATCGGCGAACAGGGAAGCCGGTTTTTTCGGTTGGTCTTTTTTCGGGGTCAGGATCGAGAAATCCGCCACCGTCTTGTAACGGTTCGAGGGAGTCGTCGGCTTAAACGTTTTTACGGCCATTTTCGCTCCTCCTTATGCTTGTGGGTTTTGAAAAAAGTCGATCTTCTGACCTTCATTGAGGGTCACGATCGCCTTTTTCCAGTTCGCGCGCTTCACGGTCGACTTCGCCATGCGCTTGATTTTTCCGTGCACCATCAACGTGCGAACTTCGCGGACGTTGACTTTGAAAAGCTGTTGAACCGCGTCGCGGATCTCGTGCTTGTTCGCCTTGGCATCGACTTCGAAAACGTACTTGCTCGCCAGTTCGGTCAGAGCGGTGCTCTTCTCGCTGATGATCGGACGCTTGATGATTTCGTAGAGTTTGTTCATCGTCTTTCCCTTTATCCTTCCGTAGAAAGTCGAGCCGTCGTAGCGGCGATCGCTTTCTTCGTCATGACGATCCACTCGTGGCGGACGATATCATAGACGTTCAGGCCTTCGGTGCGCAGGACGCGAACCTTCGGAACGTTCCGGCCGGAAAGTTCGAGAAATTCGTTCTTATCGTCAACGATGAGAACTTTCTCGAGCTTGAAATTCTTGTTCATCATTTCGGCGAACACCTTCGTCTTCGCCGCGGCGAATTTGAATTCGTCGACGATGAGGAAACGCTTCGACTTCACGCGATCGGAAAGAGCCGAGCGCAGAGCTCCGCGCATCATCTCTTTCGGAGTCGCTTGTTCGTACGAACGCGGCATCGGGCCGAAGTTTTGGCCGCCGCCGACGTTCAACGGCGAACGGGTCGAACCCTGACGGGCGTTCCCGGTTCCCTTTTGCTTGAACGGCTTGCGTCCGCCGCCGCGGATTTCTGATTTCACCTTCGTCTTCGCGGTCCCTTGCCGGCGATTCGCGAGCTGGGCTTTGATGACTTGGTGAACGAGCGGGTAATTGACTTCCGTCGCGAAAACCGCGGCGTCCAAGTCCATCGACCCGACCTTTTCATTCTTCTGATTTACAATATCGAGGGTAGGCATCGTGATCTCCCGTCCTTACTTCCGGGCCATTAACGCTTTTTTGACTTCAGCGTTCTTGATGGCTTTACGAATCGCGACGACACCGCTCTTCGGTCCAGGCACGGAGCCGTTGACGAGGAGAATGCCGTTTTCGACATCGACCTTCACTACGCGCACGTTCTGGACAGTGACTTGGACATTGCCCATTTGACCGGGCATTTTCTTGTTCTTGAAGCACTTGGCCGGGTCGGCCCGATTTCCGATCGATCCGAGGGACCGGGTCGTGACCGAGTTCCCGTGAGAGGCCGCGGATCCGGCCATATGAAACCGCTTCACGCCGCCTTGAAAGCCTTTTCCTTTGGAAACGGCGATCAGGTCGACGAGGTCGCCTTCTTTCACGAAGTCCATCGCGAGCGTCGCGCCGGCCATCATGCCGTCCATCTTCATCGTTTCGTGAAGACGGAATTCCTTCGTGTAGTAGAACCCGCCGCTTTCGACCGACTTCTTGAAGTGGCCGAGGTCTGGCTTGTTGAGGTTCTTCGCTTTCTTTTCGAGGACACCGACTTGGACGGCGTTGTAGCCTTCCTTCGCCTTCGTCTTCACTTGCGTAATCGTGTTCGCGCGAAGATCGATGACGGTGACGGCGCTGAGCATTCCTTCGGCATCGTAAACTTGGGTCATGCCGGCCTTCACGCCGAAGAAACCGCCGCGGCCGGAATCAAGCTTGACGCTCTTTCCTTTGCCCGAGGTGGTGCCTTCGGTCGCAGGTGCGGCCGTAGCTTCTGGAGTGGTCGTGGATTCATTTTCAGACATGGAACTCTCTCTCATTACGTCAAAACGGAGCTCGAGCTTAGCTTCATCCGGAAGCCGTCGAGACGTTTGCAGACGTCATTTAAAGGAAACTACGAAATCAGGGGTTTCGCTGCTTACTCCGACTTACCGTTCTGGATCTGGTCTGAACCGAGGATTTAAAGACCCGCAGTGCAGAAACAGGGGAACGGCAGTATCGCTGTTTAGGATTTGATCTCTACATCTACGCCGGCGGACAGGTCAAGC
>JAYVXM010000403.1:0-4790 GCA_043785205.1 Bdellovibrionales bacterium | reverse complement strand
CCGGATCGGATACGGATCGAGGATTCCTTCGGCTTTATAGCATTCGTACTGACCGCCGCGGGAAGGCGGACGGCTTTGCCAGCCGTCGGTATATTTCTGGTGAAGGGCCGCGTAGGTCGGATTTTTCGCCACGGTCTCCTGATCGAGGACCGTGAACTTGAACTCAGGACGAAAACTGACCGCGAAATCGCGATACATCGTCGAGGCATGGGGTTTGTCGCTGCACATTTCCGCGCTGAATCCGGCGTTGCCCTTCGAATTCGTGCCCATGAGGGCGCCGACGAGGGTCGGCGGGACTTCCTGGCGGACGCAGAAACCGACGATCGCGACCTTCTGGGTCTGGTCGACTTGGGCCTTATCGATATTGAGCGTCGAGCAGCCGGTGGCGGCGACGGCGAGGACGGCGGCCGCGCCGAGGAAGAGGAGCCAAGGAGACGAGAATTGCGAGTTCATATCTTTAACCTTTCGGTTCGGACCGAGGAAGTTCGGCGCCGTTCTGAGGATAGAATAGGGCGCGCGAGTCCCGATCACGATTACCGGCGAGCCTAAACGGAGGAGGAGAGTTATAGCTTGGCTATAACTCTCCTCCGGGGTGCTTAAACGGCGTTTTACGCGCGAAAGCGGCTTAGTATGGGCAGAAACCGCCGCGGCCGACCGAGATTTCGATCGGATCCATCGAATAGCCGTAATCCATCACGAGTTCGGTGCCCTTCACTTCGGGGCTCATGATCTTGTCGTTGAAGATCAGCTTCACGGCCGGGCGCGAGTCGAACGTCGCGCGATCGCCGGAAAGGGCCGAAGTGGTAAGGATCATGCGATCGACGGGTGCGCTCCACGAGCCCTTCAGCACTTTCGGGCACATGCTTCCCGAATCCATATTCGGGATGTAATGCCATTCGGAGGTCGGCGTGTCGCGCAGGCCGAACATTTCGGAATAGGTGGCGACGTAGGTTTGGCCGTCGAGGAGGTAGAGCGAAGCCGTCACCATGATCTTCTTGAGCGGGCTGACGGTGACTTCCGACTGGCCGAGGAGTTCGCGGTACTGGGTTTTGATGCCGCCGTCGCCGTCGTTCGAGGTCTCTTTCAGGTACGTGAATTGGCGATAATAATCTTCGCCCGGGCCGTCGGCGAAAGCGGGCGCGGCGACCGAGAGGAGGAGGGCGGAGAGAACGAGCGTGCGGGCGGAAGTCGACATGGGCGGGTCCTTTCGGGAGGGGGTTTTACAGCGAATTCGAGAGGTAAAGCTTGGTGGCGATCCACGAATTGTAATTGAAGACTTCCTTGGCCTGATTGGACAGTACTCCGGTCGCGTGGAAGGACATCGGCGTGATACTCAGGTACGCCGTTTTCGGAACGGGGTTCTTCACCGCGGTGTAGACGGCTTCGGATCCGGCTTCGAAGAACATCCCGCCGATCATGAAGCTATGGTAGTTCGCTTGCTCGGGAGTGAAGACTTTCTGGCCGTCGGGAAGTGCGAGGAGGACCGCGGGACGATGGCGGATGTCGAAAAGGTTCACGCTATTATAGGTGAACTGTCCGATTCGCAGCCAGGCCGCGGTATCGCTCGCTTTCGAGAAAACCGTGATCGGCGCGTAAGCGCTGGTCATTTCGAGCCGAATGCACTTCGAATCCAGGTCGGCACCGAACCAGTTCTTCGCGGCTCCGGAGAGGAGGTCGCAAGAGTCGAGATGCTCGTTCGGGTAAAAAAAGCTTTCGACGGGCTCCTTCAAAAACGCTTCGTAGATATTCTGATTCAGGAGCTGCTCGAGGAAAACCTCGGACATGAGCCCGGCCCCGGTATGGGGAAGGCCGAAGACGTGCCCGAGCTCGTGGAGAAGGGCGTAAAAAAGGAGCGGTTCGTACTTCCAGGCGTCCGGAATGAGCGCGTACTTCCGCAGATCGGCGGTTTGGTAAGAATGCGGCCCGAAGTCGGAACCGATATAGACGAACCCCTTCCCGCGAAGGTTCATCGTATCGTAGTCGGTCCGGACGGCGACGCCGATGTATTTCTCCGGAGTCTCGAGGTGGGCGATCTCCTTCGCGTTCAACGAGCCGTATCCGATGAGGAAGCGGAGGTCGGCGATTCCGAGCGCGCAGTCGATCTCGGTGAATGTCTGGGTCGCGATCGCGGCGTGGCCCTTCGTCACCGCGATCGACCGGGAGAATTCCCGTTTCCAATAGGCGAGGGCGTCGCCGATCAAGCGCACGACCGCGTCGCGAGGGGCGTGCACGGACGCCGTATCGACGCTTACGCAGTATTTCACGTCCGTCGTGTTCGAGACGAACCATGGATTCTTTTCGTCTCCGAAGAGCTCGCCGCCCGACGAATGCCAGCCGCCTCCCTCGCTGGCGAAGGCCGCGTTCGCGACGAACAGGACGGAGAAAAGAACGAGGATGAAGTTACGCATCAGGGAGTCCGCGAGACGGCTTTAATTTTCGAGATCTTCATCCCGTCGTCGGTCGGCGAGAATTTCACGACTTCGAAGAGAATTTCCGCGATCCCGGGCATGGTGGGTCCGCCGCGCGAGACCGTGAAGTCGACTTCGAGGCTCCCCTTCGCGGCGACGAAATCCGCCTTGAGGAGGTAAGCCGGAATCTTCGTCCCGTCGAAGAGCGCGAAATCCACGGGCGTCAGGGAGGTTAAGACGACCTTTCCGCTCATTCCGAAGTAAACGTCGAGCTCCTGAAGCGCCTTCAAGAGAAACTGCTTTCCGCCGGTCTCGTATTCGGAGCGATCGTAGACGTCGCTCGAACCGTCGGTCGAGGACGCGGTGGCGTGATCCGCGGTCGCCTCGACGACCTTCTTAACGAAGTCAGCGTTCGTGGTCGTGCAAAACCCGCCGCAGCCGTCTTGGCAGCCCCATTTGCAGTCGGTGTTGAAGAGCCGGATCGTGATCTGATCCCCGAGACGGAAGGCATCGGGAAATTCCGACTTCGTCCGACCGGACTCGAGCATTTTCAAAAGATTCTGAGGATCCTCGATCGTCGCGGCGAACGCGGGCGCGATCGGAAGCAGGCCGAGGCCGAGGGTGAGGAGCGCGGGGAGTTTCTTCATGGCGAGACTAAAACAGGCGCGATCGGGATTTCCAAATGAAAAAACGGTGAGGATTCGATCACCGAATCCCCACCGTCCTCGCAATATCGGACGCCCTTCCGGGCACCCGAACTAGAACCGGGCGTTCAGGAAAAAAAACGTCGCGAGGCCGAACAACCAGAGCGTGGCGACCGGGATAGCGCACAGCATCTTTTTCGTGCGCGGGTGGATGAGCGGGGAAACGTTTGGCGAGGACATGGCGGGTTCTCCGGGGAAAGGGTTTAAGGTCCGATCTCGAAATTACGCGTCCGGCTCCTTTCCGACGATCGAGCGCTAGAATAAAGCGCGGAGAAGAATTATACCGTAGGTATAAATGGCGATGAACCTCGGCCAGTACACCGACTATAAAAAAGTGATCAAAGACCGGGTGAAGGATCTCCAGGCCGGTCGCCCCGGATTCACGCTCAAGCGCCTCGCCGAGCGGATTCCGATCCAGTACACCTACCTCTCGAAGGTTTTGAACGATGAACGTTCGCACCTGAACGAGGATCACCTTTACCAGATCGGCCAGATCCTCGAATTCTTCTCCCACGAAACGGACTATCTCCAGACCCTGCGCGCGTATCAGACGACCGAGAACGCCGCGCGGAAGGCGGCGCTCTTCAAGCAGCTTGAGCGCCAGGGCCGCGATCTTGGATTGTCCGCGAAGAAGAAGACCGGCGAGGACCTCCACCTCCAGCAGGAGATGAGCTACCTCATGGATCCGTTCTGCATGCTCGTTTCGGTGAGCCTGCATATCCCGATCTATCGCCAGGATCCGAAGCGGCTCGCGGCGCCGCTCGGGTTGACCCTCGAACGGCTGAGGGGGATTCTGACCATCCTCGCCGAGATCGGCCAGATCGAGATCGGATCGACGCCGTTCCACATCCGGAAGTTGAATAACGGGCATACCCATTTCGACAAGAACCATCCACTCACGCGGATGCACCAACACCTCGTCGGAATCGCCTGCCAAAATCAAATCCTGAAGCAGAAGGAAGAAGAAAAGGAAAATCTTCAAATCACCTTCACGGCCGACGAGCGAACCGCGAAGCGCGTTCGCGAGGAGATCGCGAAGTTCATGAAGAGCCTCGAGAGCGAAGTCGGATCGGCGAAGGACGAGAAGCTCTACCAGATGAACCTTCAGTTCTTTCCGTGGGTCTAAGTGGAGACTTTTTGCGACTATTTTAATCGGGGCGAATGCCGATCGTGTTCGGAAATTCGCGTCGACTACGCGACCCAGCTGAGCGCCAAGGAAGCGCGCCTCCGGGAGACGCTCGCGTTTCTCGCGCCGCCGCCGCTCGATCCGAGCGTGCCATCGGCCCCCCTCGGGTTTCGGAACCGCGCGAAAATGGTCGTGACCGGGACGAGCGCGGAGCCCATCATCGGTTTGCTCGGCGACGACGCGCTCGATCGAGGTCGGGAACTTCTCGGATGTCCGATTCACCACCCGCGATTGAACGCCGTCATCGGGGCGCTCCCTTCCTTCATTCGGGATTATAACCTCGTCCCGTACCGGATTGCGGAGCGGACGGGCGAGCTCAAGGGACTGATCCTCTTCTATTCGGTCGAGACCGACGAGATGTACCTTCGCTTCGTCCTTCGCTCGAAGGAGTGCGTCTCCCGGATCCGGAAGCTCCTTCCCGTCCTTCAGGCTCGCTTCCCGGAGATCGCCGTCGTAAGCGCGAATCTCCAGCCGGTTCCGCACGCCATCCTC
>JAYVXM010000402.1:0-4818 GCA_043785205.1 Bdellovibrionales bacterium | reverse complement strand
TACCGGTGGAGTGACGATTCAGTGGGGGGGGGGGAGTGCCCTTTGCCACCCGACCGCCACGGGCGACACGATCACCCGTGTTCCTGCCTTTACCATTACCGGGCCGAATGGTGGGACTTTCACCGTATCGAAAGTCGGCACGATCGGTCAGCGAATCACCCTTTCGGATTTCAATGCGTCGGCCATACGTTCGCACACGTTTTCGAGCGACGGGATACGACGAGTCGTGAAAACGGCATTGGGGAATTCGATATTCGACTCCACTCAGTCAACCGTTTCGGCGATCACCATCGTCGGGACTTCGCGGACTGGACGTACGATGAACGGCGGAACCCTTCGCATTACCAATAACTTGACCGCCTCGAGCTGCGATTATTCGCCCACTGCGGTGACTTGGACGGCCGGGTGCAATTGTCCGACCTCCGGGAGTTGGGCAGGATCGTGTTCCGATGGCACCACCTCATCCGTTCAGATCACCGGATGTGGGACCGGAGTCGCGACGCATGGCGGGGTATCGAAAGCGGTTCGTTTTGAACGGTGTCTGTAGGCTAGCCCGATCGTTATGCGTCCATTGGGACGCCGTCCGTAAAGCGTAACGGAAAGCCACGCTCGATCGTGCGCGCCGTTCCAAGGACCGAGTCCGCGTCCCTCACGATCGCGACGAGCTTATTGTGGCAGTAGAGCGCGATCGAACCCGGATGCGGGAGCGACAGATTCCCGAGCGTTTTCACCTCGCCACTGAAGATTCTCCGGGCGATCGCCTCGTCCACTACCAGACGGGGCAGGATATCCAATACGGCGCGGTGGAAAGGACGGAAGCACGGTAAATCGCTCCAAGCGCGTCCCTGATCGAGGCCTTCGGCGAGGAGCTCGAGAGTCGCCGCGTCTGCCAGCGCGATCGAGCCCGAGCCAAGGCGGCGAAGGGCGGTAAGGTGCGCCAAGCTTCCCGCGCGTCCGGCGAGGTCCTCGGCGAGCGTACGGATAAAGGTTCCCGAACTGACCGTCGTGCGAAAGCGGGCCGAGGCGAGGCCGCCGCCCGGGGCCGGAGTCACGCCGGTAATCGCGAGTTCCCGCACCGTGCAGGCCGTCTTCGCGCGCTCGACGTCGATTCCCTTTCGGGCGTGCTCGTAGAGGGGAATTCCGTCGATTTTTTTCGCGGAATACATGGGGGGGAGCTGGAGATAAGGAGCGCCGAGGAACGTCACTGCCGCCCGCGCGAGCCCGTCTTCGTTTTCGGGGAGACGCTCCGTGCGTGCGATCACTTCATTCGTGAGGTCGCCCGAGGCGGTGCGGGCCCCGAAGGCGACGTCCGCTTCGTAGGTTTTATCCGAGCCGAGGAGATAGCGGGTGAGTTTCACGCCGTCGCCGACGGCGACGACGAGAAGTCCCGTCGCGAACGGGTCGAGCGTTCCGCCGTGCCCCATCGAGGGGAGCGCCTTTTTCTTCAAACGGCCGTCCGAACGTTTCATGAGGGCGTGCTGGAGGCGGGTGATTACGTCTTGGGACGTGATTCCCCCCGGTTTATCGACGAGTAAAAAGCCGTGAAAGGATTCGAGCCAGGCGAGATCGCTCACGCGAAGGTCTCCCGGTTATTCTTCGTCGTCGGCCGGGGACGGCTCCGGCGCCGGATCGCGAGTCGTGTCCGCGACGTTCGCTTGTTTCAGAAGTTCATGGACGCGCGACACGTTCGCGAGGCCGCGGTCTTCGCGAAAGATCAGGGACGGAATATGCCGAATCGTGAGGATCTTCGCGAGGTGGCGTCGCAGGTAGCCCGAAGCGCTTTTCAATCCTTCGAGTGCATCCTTGATCGCTTCGCGATCGGAATGGTCCCCGAGGGAACCCGCTCCGCCGAGCACCATCACGGCGATCGTCGCTTGCGAACCGTCGTCGGCGACGTCGACTTGGGTGAACGTCACCGTCGGCACCCGGGGATCCTTAATCGAGCGCACCGCAATGGAGAGCTCTTTTTGGATCACCGACGCGAGTCGGGCTTTTCTATTTTCCTGCATAATTCCATTCCTGACTGATGACGCGAACCTCTACCCGAAGGGCGGTTAGACGTTTGCCTAGAGAAGTTCCGGCGTCACGAGATCGATTTGGTAGGCTTCGATCAAGTCGCCGACCTTGATGTCGTTGTACTTCTCGATGCCCATCCCGCACTCGTAACCTTCGGCCACTTCCTTCGCGTCGTCTTTGAACCGACGCAGAGTCGCGAGCTTTCCGTCGAAGATCACGCGGGAGTCGCGGAGGAGGCGAACGTTCGCTCCCCGGAGAATCTTCCCGTCGATGACGGCGCAACCGGCGACCGTACCGAGCTTCGGCACGGAGAACGTTTGGCGGACTTCGGCGCGGCCGAGGTATTTCTCGACCTTTTTCTTGTCGAGCGTTCCGACCATGGCGAGTTTCACTTCGTCGAGAAGCTCGTAGATAATCTGGTACGTCTTGATTTCGACATGTTCGGCTTCGGCGAGGCGGCGGGCGTTCGTTTCCGGACGCACGTTGAAACCGACGATGATCGCCTTCGAAGCGTTCGCGAGCATGACGTCGGATTCGGTGATTCCGCCCGGCGCGGCCAGGATCACTTTCACTTTCACCTTCTCGGTCGCGAGCTTCGTCAGGCTGTCGCGGATCGCTTCCACGGACCCCGAGACGTCGGCCTTCACGATGATGTTCAGTTCCTTCGTCGCGCCGGCCTTCACCTTCGAGAAGAGGTCTTCGAGGGAAACCTTCGCCGTCGCCGATTTCTCGGCGAGGGCCTTGGCTTTCCGGTGCTCGATCAGGTCGCGGGCGGCGGCGTCGTCCTTCACGACGTCGAACTTTTCGCCGGCCGTCGGAAGACCCTCGAATCCGAGGATTTCGATCGGCATGCCGGGTCCGCATTCCTTCTGCGTGCCGCCCTGGTCGTTCATGAGCGACTTCACGCGTCCGGTGAACTGGCCGGAGACGACGATGTCGCCGATCCGAAGCGTTCCGCGCTTCACGAGTACGGAAGCGACCGGTCCGCGGCCCTTTTCAAGGCGCGCTTCGAGGACGGTACCCGCGACGGCTGCGTCCGGATTCGACTTCAGGTCGAGGACTTCGGCGTTCAGAAGGATCGCTTCGAGGAGTTCTTCGATCCCGGTTTTCTTCGCGGCCGAAACGGGCACGAACTGGGACTGACCGCCCCAGTCTTCGGCGAGGAGGTCGAGTTCGGCGAGCTGCTGCTTGATCTTTTCCGGGTTGGCGCCCGGCTTATCCATTTTGTTCATCGCGACGATGATCGGCACGCCCGCCGCCTTCGCGTGCGAAAGCGCCTCGCGCGTCTGGGGCATCACGCCGTCATCCGCGGCGACGACGAGAATCACGATGTCCGTGACGTTCGCGCCGCGCGCACGCATCGCCGTGAAGGCCTCGTGGCCCGGCGTATCGATGAAGCTGATCAGCTTCCCGTTCTTCTCGACCGTGTAGGCGCCGATGTGTTGGGTGATCCCGCCGGCTTCGCCCGAGGCCACCTTCGCCGAACGAATCGCGTCGAGGAGGGAGGTTTTCCCGTGGTCGACGTGACCCATGATCGTGACGACCGGCGGCCGGGAGACGAGCGCTTCCGCCGCGTCGTCGGTTCCTTCGATCACTTGGTCTTCTTTGAAAGCGATGTTCTTCACTTCGTGCTGGAACTCCGGCGCGATGAGGAGCGCGGTTTCGAAGTCGATCGTTTGATTGAGCGACGCCATCGTGCCCATCATCATGAGCTTCCGCACGACGTCCGTGCCCTTGGCGCCCATCTGGTCGGCGAAGTCGGCGACGGTGATGAAATCCCCCATCTCGACGACGCGCTTGTGCGCGGCCGCGGTGGTTTTTTGAGTGCGTTTCATTTCCTTGCCGACCGGAATCCGCTTCCGCTTCGGCAGAAAGACGACTTCCTTTTTCCGGTAGTCGGCGAAGCGAACGTCCTCCGGCTTGATCTCGCCGGCGTGTCCGCCGCCGCCGCCTTTTTTCTTGGCGTTTTCTTCCTCGGCCATCTGGTCGAGATTTTCCTTCGTCATCCGGATGATGCGGAAGCCGTCCTTATCGGCGACCCCGCCGATCGTTCCCTTCACGCCCGGCGACCCGATCGGCCGCGGAGCGTTCGATGGGCCCTTCGACGTCGCGGGAGCGGCGGCGATGATCCGGAGTTTGTTCACCGGTGAGACTTCGGCGGTGGTGAGGAAACTCTTCCGTAAGGCAGGCGCGGGGCGTCCGCCGATCGTCACCCGACCCGTGGTCGGATCGGTCGAGGTGAGGGGAGTCGCTTCCTGGAGGGCCGCTTCGGCGGCGGCCTCCCGGGCGGCGGCTTCCTGGGCCGCCGTCGCGGCGGCGATTTCTTCTTCGGTCGGAACCGGATCCGGCTCCGCGCCGACGGAATGGGCGAGCGCCGCGGCCTTCGCCGCGGGGGAGGAGACCGGTTTCGCTTCCGCGTCGGTCGCGCCCGTGCGCTTCATGACGACGGTCTGCGAGGACGTATCGCTGCCCGCGTCTCCATCCTTCGAACGACGACGGATGATCGGGGACGAGGCGGTACCGGCTTCCGCTTTCGCGGCGGCGGCTTCGGCTGCCTCGGCGGCCGCGGATTTCGCGGTCTTCGCGGCGGGCCTTTTCTTCACCGGCGGTTTCGCCGGTTCGCCGACGGCGGCGCCCTTTGCCTTCGCGGCCTTCGACGCGGCGGCCACTTTCGCGGCGGCTTCCGCGGGATCTTCGACTTTTTTCTTTCGCGTGACGGTCTTCGCCGTCGATTTCTTGCCCGCTTCGGCCTTCGCCGTCGCCGCGGCCACGAACGCCGCCTTGGCCGCTTGGATGTCGGCT
>JAYVXM010000401.1:0-4819 GCA_043785205.1 Bdellovibrionales bacterium | reverse complement strand
CATGTATCCGCAGAGGCCAATCTTGATAGCCTCCGCGCTCAGTCCGGCCTTGAAGGCGACGCCGAGAGCTTTCCCAAGACCCCCGCTGTTTTTTATATTTCCGTCCGCGTCTATTTTAGGCGCGGAGTTTGATAACGAAGCTGCCGTGGAAACAAATTCGGCGAGGCCGGCCGCCATACTGACCTTCCCACATGGACCTGGCTTCGTGCTGTTGTCGACGGTTTCACCCGTTTTGAGTTTTTTACTGAGGCCCATGTATTCATTCAGGCAAACGCCGGCCGCAGCCACATCGAGGGCCAGAACGAGGGCCATTCCGCCTTTTGCTTTAGTCGCGGCTTTATAAGCCTGGCAGTATTTTTCGGCCTGACCGTCGGCCGACGTTTTTCGAATGGCGCAGAACGTGTTCGCTTCGGCATTCGCGGTACCCGTAGCCGAAGTGCAAATCTCATTGATCTTATTTTCCCGAGCGGCTCCGGTGAGGCCGGCGGTCGATTGCGACATCGATTGCTGGCAATTCGGGGCCGTCTGCTGACGACGGGTCATGCTTGCGCATTCGGGTTTCGTCACGGTCACGTCTTTGGTGAAGTCGCCCGTCTTCGCGGTCTCAATGGCTTTGCAGATCGAATCGACGTCGACCGGCGTGGTCGCCATGTTTCCCCGACCGATATTCGAGGCCGAAACGGAGGTCGCGTCGACCGCCCGGGCCGCCCGGCTCGCTCCGAGGAGCGCCAGCGTGAGGGCGAGGAGGAGGCTAATCGACGGGCTAGCGCCATTCGCGAGCGCGGATTTCAGTTTGGAAAGGATACGTTCAGTCTTTGGCATAGTTCCCCCGGAAAATAGTCGAAATCGAAAACAGTTAATGGGCGCTCTGCCCGTTGATGCTCGCGGGTGAGCGCGCACCCTTCGCGCCGGATTCCCCGAATCCGTTAAACAGACGATTCATGCGGCCCTCGGGATCGAGTTCCGCGTAATTTCCTTTTTGGGCTTTCAGACGGGAGGTGACGATGTCGAAAATCGTTCCGCTGTACGCGCCGTGAAAAACGTCGCCGTCGATTCCGACCGACTGAGCTTCGGTAGTCGAAGGCTTTTGTTCGACTTCGAGTTCGGTCGCGCCCTCACCCGGAGTCACTCCGCCCGAATGGCCGTAAGCGAGCTCGCTCGACCCGGAATCCCCCTTATCGCCCGTGGCCGCGGTCGCGGTGCCGGAGCTCGAGTATCCGCCGCCCGAGAGGGAAGCGAGGTAATCGGATTTACCGCCGGCCTTCGCCTTTTCTTCGAAATCTTTCACCGCGCCCGTAAGCCCTTCGGGAAGTCCTGCACCGGCAATGATGGAGCTTACGTCTTCGCCCTTATCGAGGCGTTTCGCGATGTCGTTCAAATCTACTTTTCCCGTACTCACGGCGGTTTCGAGATCGCCCTTCATGTCCTTCATGAATTGACCGGTTTTCCCGGCGGTGGCGTCGCTTCGATTGACGTCATCGACCTTCACGGTCGGATAAGATTCCGCCGTGGCGGCGTAAATTCCGGCCAGCGCCGTCGACGGCGCTTGGACGGATCCGGCGCTCGCTAAGCAAGCCTGAACGGGAGAGTCGGTTCCCGCGAGGTTCTGAATATTTCCGCAGCTGCTGCCTTGGCTGTCCTTCATTTTCTTCTGGGACATCGCTTTCATGACGCTGGTGGCGAGGTAGATTCCGGCATTCATGCATACCATGGACTTCGCCTGTTTGATCGATTCCCCCTGGACGGTGTGGGTTGCGGAGGTGACTCCGTTCTTAACCATACTGATACTGTTTTTCGCGGTCGCTAGACTGCCGATCGCGCCCATCATACCGCCGGCCATGTCCCCGCTGCTAATGGCGCCGAGAACATCGGCAGCCGAGGCGGCGAGACCGAGGCCCCCGCACGCTTTCGAAAGCGGCTGCTGCAATCCCTTTCCGTAAGGGGTCATGGTAATGAAGCACGAAATCCCGCACGTAATTCCGGTCGCGAGGTAAAGCGCGGTCGAGATCGTTTGCTTATTCGCGCTCTTTTTCGACGCGCCGTAGGCCTGACACTGAACTCCCTGCTGGCCGCCGACGACGCTCTTCGCGACGCAGTCCATGCAGGTCGAACTCGCTTTGCATTTCGGATCGGTGATCGACTTCTTCACGCTGTCGGTCGTCGCACCACAGAGTTGGTCGCAGGTGTTTCCGGCCATCGCCACGCCGGGAAGAATCATCGCGATCGTCAAAAGACTGAGGAAGGAATGGAAACGATTCATGGGACCCCCAAGCGATCGCGGGCGGAAACCGCCCCGTATCGCGATTGCACACGATCAAAAATACTGATGGTTCGGTCTTCGGCCGCGTGGCTATTCCCGCTCGCCGGCCGACGCTCGGTCGCGCCGGTCCCGCCGGAATTCGGGGCCGGGTCGTTTTCGCCGTCGGCCTTGCCGCCGACTTGGCCGAGGACGTTCGCGATCATTCCGTTCATGTCGAAGCCGGTGTCGTCTTCGGCCGCCACGTGAGCCGCGCTTTTTCCGGCGTATCCTCCGTTTAAAGGAGGAGGGGAGAGCGCGGCGACTTTCGCGGTCCTCGCGTCCGAATAGCCTTCCATCGCGGTGAGCGAGTCGGCGAGGGCACGCTGTTGACCTTCGGGCATGCCGTTCACGAGCGGCGAATCGAAGATCGCCTTCGCCGGACTTTCGAAGCCGGCGAAGAAAGTGTCGGCAGACTTTCCGGTCGCCTTCTGGATGTCCTTCACGAACTCTTCGCTCTTCACATAAGGAGGAAGAGAAGGATCAGCACTAGCGGCACAGCGAATCGCACCCAGCGCCGTTTTGATCGCGCCATCCCCGCAAATCTCGTTTTTTCCCGTCGTTGCAGCAGACGTACTTGCACCATTGGAATCTCCGGAGTTTTGCGTATCCCCGGCAAAGCCGACTTGGTTCTGACTTTTTGGCGTATCCATGCCCTTCGTTTGATCGCGAAGGTCGGTAAGACTTTTATCGTTTTGTTTCGAATTCGAGAATTTTTCAAACGCCTTTAGCGCGCCTTTGCCGGCGGATTCGCAGGCGTCGGCGTTCACTTTCGGGCCGGCGGCGGCCACCGTTCCGTCCGCTCCCGTGGCCGCGTTCCCGGTAGTCGGGACGGTACCGGAGTCGTTCGAAGCGGCATTTCCGCCCCACTTCGAGCCTTCGGCGCCGATGGCGTCGGTGAATTTCTTCGTGATGATACCTTCGCCGGCGGTTCCGGCGTATCCCGCCACTTTGCAGGTAATACCGCCGATGGCTTTTCCGCAGGACATCCCGCACGTGACCGAGACCGCGGTCCAGACGGCGGAGGTCGCGAGGTTCGCGTTGTAGCCGTGGCGAAGGTCCTTCGCGGCCGAGCAGTACTTCGCGCGGAAAGCGGCGTCGGTCGATTTGTGACAGACGTCGAGAACCTTACTGTCCACTCCGCCGAGGGTCGGCGTCGGCGTGAGGAGGCCGGCGATCAGGGTCGCGAGGAGGATGAGGAGGAGCGGCGCCGTGGCGCCGTTCCCCGATTCCTGATTTTCGATTTCCAAAATCCCCCCGGATTTCATGCTTTAGATCCCCAATTGACCTCGACGGTTCTTCTCGCTCATCGTTTCGTGGATGCGCTGAAAGAGATCCGCGTTTTTGTCCAAGTAAGAAGGCGCTTCCTCGTTCGCGAGGTTGCGTTGTCCGCCGAAGGCGACGGAATCGATGATGGAATGTTTCGACGCTTCGTCTTCGCCCTTAGGAAGGAATTGGGCGAGGAGGCCGTTCAGGTCGATACCGGGATCGGCGCCCTTGGTGCCCGCGCCGCCACCCTTCGCACCGGCCGCGACGCCGCCGCCGTTTTCGAAACGTTCTTTCGTGCCGAATTCGGAAGCGTAGGCCGCTTTCGCTTCATCCTGCCCCGTCGGTCCGCCGGCGGCCGCGCCGCCCCCCGCGGCGCCCGGTGCGGCTCCGCCGCCACCGCCGCCGCCTGGGCTCCCGCCCGCGGCGCCTTCTTTGAAGGCGCCCGCGACCGGAGCATTGATTCCGTTATCGCCGCCGGCGTCGTTCCCGACGCCGAGGAGGGGCCCCTTCGGTGCGTTCGGGTTGACGTTATCCGTCGACGACGAGCCGGCGGACTGGGATCCCGTTCCGGCCGTCGCGCCCATCACGTTCGGATCGTAGCCGTTCATGACTCCGTTTGGATTGGTCAGCCCGTTTTGATCGTATTGGAATTGGAGGGCAGCGGCCTTCGAGTCGTTCGCACGCATCAGGGCGGCCGAGGACTTCGCGTCCTTGGCGATCTTATGCGAGACCATCGCGCCAGAAAGGCTTTGGGCCGCTTGCATCGCGGTCTTGAACGCGGCGGCGGAGGCGAGATTTCGGGCGCCAGTTTGCTCTTTGATGGCTTCGTCATACCGGGCTTTAGAGTCGGCCGAAGCTTGAATGCTTCCGTCGAAAGCGTTCCCCTTAGCCACTTCTCCGTCCTGCCAGGTCTTCAGATCGCCGACGGCGTTTTTATGCTTCTTCGCGAACTGCGAGAGTTTGACGGTAGCGGCGAGATTCGCCACGCCGAGAATCGTCTCGTATCCGCCGGATGCCTTCGCCATTTTCGCCGCGCCGTCTTGGGCGTCAGCGGCGGTTCCGTTCTGGGCTTTCGCCGCGGAGGTGGCTCCGAGCTGGTTTACGACGGTCCTTCCCGCGGTGGTTAAAACCTGATTCGCGACTTCCGCGCCCTGAGCCCAGCTCTGGGTCTTCTGGCACCGGAAATCCTTATTATGGCCTTCTTCGTGGCCGATTCGTGCCGAGACCGAGCAGGGGTCGGTCATGTCTTTTTTG
>JAYVXM010000400.1:0-4835 GCA_043785205.1 Bdellovibrionales bacterium | reverse complement strand
GCTTCGTCGACGAGGTCGATCGCCTTATCGGGGAGGAAGCGATCGGTGATGTAACGGTTCGAGAGCGTCGCCGCGGCGACGAGGGCGGCGTCGCGGATGCGGACCCCGGGATGGACTTCGTAGCGTTCACGAAGTCCGCGGAGAATCGAGATCGTGTCCTCGACCGTCGGTTCCTTCACGAACACGGGCTGGAAACGGCGCTCGAGCGCGGCGTCTTTTTCGATGTATTTTCGGTACTCGTCGAGTGTCGTCGCGCCGACGCAGTGGATTTCGCCTCGCGCGAGCGCGGGCTTGAGAAGGTTCGACGCATCCATGGCGCCCTCGGACGCGCCCGCGCCGACGAGCGTGTGGAGTTCGTCGATGAAGAGGATGATTTTTCCTTCGGCGTCCCGGACTTCCTTGAGGATTGACTTCAGTCGTTCTTCGAATTCGCCGCGGAACTTCGCGCCCGCGATGAGCGCACCGAGGTCGAGGGTTAGGAGGAGCTTTTCCTTCAGTGATTCCGGAACGTCGCCGTTCACGATCCGAATTGCGAGGCCCTCCGCGATCGCGGTTTTCCCGACGCCGGGTTCGCCGATCAGGACCGGATTATTTTTCGTGCGCCGGGAAAGGACCTGGATCACGCGCCGGATCTCTTCATCGCGCCCGATCACGGGATCGAGTTTTTGTTTCCGGGCGAGCTCCGTCAGATCGCGGCAGTATTTCTCGAGCGCGCTCGTGAGGGCATCCGAACTCGCGCTATCGACCTTTTTTCCCTTCCGGGTCTTTTCGATCGCCCCTTCGAGGCCCTTTCGCGTGAGCCCAGCGCGGTGAAGTTCCTTCTGAAGGTCGCTTCCCTCGAGCTTCGGCGAGAGCATCGCGAGAAGGAGATGTTCGGGGGCGGTGTAAGTGTCCCCGAGCTTTTTTGCTTCATCCTCCGCCTGGATGAGTAGGCGGCTCGTCATTCCGGAGGCATAAAGACTTCCGTTACCGCCCTGGACTTTCGGGACGCGTGTGAGCAGCGTTTCGACCGCGTGTCCGATCGCCCCGGCGGGTACGCCCGCGAGGGTTAGGAGCTCGGGGATGGCCGAATCCGGCTGGAGCGCGGCGTAAAGGAGGTGTTCCGGGAGGAACTCCTGATGGTCGCGGCGCATGGCTTCGTTCTGAGCTGCCTGCAAGAGAGTTTGGGTCGACTCCGTGAATTTTTGGGACATCGTTCGGGTACCACCTTCATCTAGAAAGATGGCTCCGAACCCCTCCCCGTCAAGCCCGGGCGACTTTCTATTTATTCCGGAAAATTCCCATCATTTCAGGTCAAGGACCAGGACCTGGAAGTTTTCCTGACCGGTCTCGTCGATGCGCAACACCCGAAGAAGGTAGGACTTTTTTGTCCGGAGAATCCGGTAAAAATCCTCCTCGGTCTTGATCGACTTCCGGTCGACCTCGACGATGACGTCTCCGCGCGAAAGCCCCGCTTTATCGGCCGGGCTTTCGAAGCGGATGTCGCTCACGACGACACCCTTGAGATTTTCCCGTACGCCGAGTTCCTTCGCCGTTTCGGGCGTAAGTTCCTCGACCTCGAGGCCCGAAAGCTTCCGGCCGAGCTCCTCTTTCGCCGGACCCTTCGGACGGCGCCGTTCCTCCGGCTTCGAGTTCGGGCGGAGGGCGATCTTGATTTTCAGATCGAGGTCCTTGCCGGAGCGGGTGACTTTCACGGGCACGGAGTCGCCGACTCCGGTGGTCGTCACGGCCTGGATGAGGTTGTTCGCGGAAGCGACCTTCTTTCCGGCGAAATCGGTGATGACGTCGTACGGACGAATGCCGGCCTTTTCGGCGGGGTCGCCCGGATAGACGTGGGCGACGAAGCACCCGCGGATATCCTTCGGCGCGTCGATCCGCTTCGCGATTTCCGGCGTAAGGTCGTTTACCTGGATGCCGATGTAGCCGCGCGAAACGGAACCCTTGGACTTCAACTGCGGGAGGACGGTCTTCGCGAAATTGATCGGAATCGCAAAGCCGATTCCCTGAGCGCGGGCGTCGATCGCGTTATTGATTCCGATCACTTCGCCCTTGAGGTTCAAGAGTGGTCCGCCGGAATTTCCCGGATTAATCGGGGCGTCGGTCTGGAGGTAACTCGCGAGCGCGAAATCCGGCGATTTCCGCCCTTTTGCCGAGATGATCCCGTGCGTGACCGAATGTCCCTGTCCGAACGGATTTCCGACCGCCATCACGTACTCGCCGACTTGAAGCGCGTCCGAATCGCCGAGTGCGGCGGGTACGAGCTTCCGCTTCGTCTCGACTTTGATGAGCGCGAGATCGAGATCCGGGTCGCGCCCGACGACTTTCGCATCGGTCGGCTTTTCCTCGGAGTCTTCGGTGAAGATGATCTTAATTTCGTCGGCGTCGGAGACGACGTGGTTATTCGTGAGGATCAACCCCGACGAATCGATGATGAATCCCGTTCCGAGCGCTATTCCTTCGGGCACGTTCCCGCCGCCCTCTTCGTCGTCCGGAGGAGGACGTCGGCCCCCTCCCCCGCCGTTCCGGAAAAAATCCTCGAAAAACTTCCGGAAAAGATCGTCCGGAGCTCCGCGACTAAAGGATCGGCGTCCCTTCGAAACGGTCTGGATGTTCACGACCGACGGAACGACCTTCTTCGAGAGTTCGACGAAGATGTTCGGGTCAAATTCTGCTTTCGCGCTCGCGGAGACCGGCAGCGCGAGGACGAGGACGAAGGCGGAAAGCGACGAAAGCTTTTTCATAAGGACTCCGAACGGAACGCGAACGGGTTATTTCGGGGCGGTTTTGGTTTTATCGACGAAGCGAAGGCGAAGTTCGAGAAGAAGTTGATCGATGAGGTGATCCTCCTCCGTGGAACGATTGCCTTTCGTTTTACTTTGCATGAGCTCGAGGAGGTCGATGTTCTGCTTGGCGAGTTCGAGATTCGTGTCCGTCTCGAGACCCATGTAAGCGGCCGAAGCGATCGAGAGGAAAAAGGTCGTTAAGTCGATTTTACCCGGAACGGAAGTCATGTCCTTAGATTTACCGCTCTCTCGGGTGGGAGACAAGGGCGACCCAAGGTCAGAAACGCATCCGGCCAGGGAGATACCGCGGAATGGCTAGAAAGTGCCGCCGGCAAGCGCGGTACGCAACGGCGGGATTCCGCCTCGAGCTTCCGGAGGACCTCCTCCGGGATTTGGGGTCGCCCCGCGCGGCGGGAAAAGTAAAACCATTCGAGAATCAGGATGATCGAGATCCAAAATACGCCCCGCGCCGATTCGCGAATTAAAATCGTCTTACTTCGTTTTTGCCGAAAGAAGAGAATTTCACGAAATCCGGAGGGAATTTTCATCGTCAGGCGAACAAGCCAAGCAGTTAGCGCGGTCTCGAAACGAAGTCCGCCCTGCTGGGCCGCGGCCCGCATGCCGACCATCAGATTGGAGATTTCATCCGGAGAAAGAAGCGAAAGGGCTCCACGAGTGATCCAGAGGGACGGTGCCGCGGAGAAAAGTCCCTGGGTCGCGAACGCGTGGCTCGAAGGGTCCTCGATCGCGAACACGCGATGCGATCCGATTTCGATGCGCGAGGGATGCAGAATCTTTTTGAGGAAGTGCTCCGCGAATACCGCGAAGAAAAAAAGGATCAGTCCAACACTTGCGACGGCGATTTCCTCGCCCCGTACCCGATAGAAAATATATCCGATCGCCGCGGGAAGCGCCGCGACGGTCATCCAGATCGTCAGAGATTTCAGGGCGATCAGCGGAAGGCGCATGCCTCCATCTTAGCGGCCTTTTCCGGCGAAGAGCAATGCTCTTTGCTCGGGGAACGCCGCGATCGTCGACCTATTTATCGTCGGCTTTATGACCGTGTTGGACCACGTTTTCGTCCGCGTTACCGTACTCGTAACCCTCTTTGCGGTCGATGCCGGCCAGTCGTAGTTTGAGATCGTCCGGATTCGATGAGGCCGATACGCCCTCTTCGATGGTGATGATCTCCTCGCGGATGAGGCGTTCGAGATCCATGTTCATCGTGTGCATCTTGTAATAAAGCTCGCTCTTCGCCATGAGGTCCGGAATCATCTCGAACTGATGGGTCCGAATTGCATGTTCGACCGAAGGGGACTTCACGAGAACTTCGGACGCGAGCACGCGGCCCTTGCCGTCGGCGCGGACGAGAAGTTGTTGAGCGACGATTCCGATGAGCGAGGACGCGAGCTGGACGCGAATCTGGTTCTTGTGATCGCTCGGGAACATGTCGAGAATCCGGTCGAGGGCGGATTTGGCGTCGTTCGTATGTAAGGTCGAAACGACGAGGTGGCCGGTTTCCGCGGCGGTGATGGCGGTTTGGATCGTGATATAATCGCGCATTTCACCGACGACGATCACATCCGGATCCTGCCGCATACAGGATGCGAGCGCGTCGTGCATACTCGGAAAATCGGTGCCGAGCTCCCGTTGGGTGATGACGGCCTTCTGGTCCTTGAAAACGTATTCGATCGGGTCTTCGATCGTCACAATGTGGAGTCGTTGGGTATCGTTCAAGTGCTGGATCAACGAAGCCATCGTGGTCGATTTTCCGGAACCGGTCGAACCGGTGACGAGGAGGAGTCCGCGTGGTTTCGCGACGATGTCCTTCAATACCGCCGGTACCCGAAGCTGATCGATCGGCGGAATCTCGAAGGGAATCCGGCGAATTGCGCACGAAAGGCGCCCGGTCGCGTAGAAAACGTTGCAGCGAAAGCGGCCGAGCTCTTCGATCTCGAACGAGAAGTCGATCTGGCGCTTCACTTCGAGCGGCTTCCGAAGCGCGTCCGGGATATAGGGGAAAAGAATTTGTTCGATTTGCTGGGCGCTGAG
>JAYVXM010000399.1:0-4867 GCA_043785205.1 Bdellovibrionales bacterium | reverse complement strand
TGGCGAACATCATCCAGCGCGGCGGCACGATCCTAAAGACCGATCGCTGCCCGGCCTTCCTGAAAAAATCCGTGCGGAAAGAGGCGGCGGAAATCCTCCGCGAAAAGGGAATCGAGGGGCTCGTCGTGATCGGCGGCGACGGTTCGTTTACGGGCGCGTCCCTCCTCGAACGGGAATCCGGCTTCCACACCGTCGGCGTCCCGGGCACGATCGATAACGACATCGCCGGCACTGAAGACACGATCGGTTTCGACACCGCGGTGAACACCGCCGTCGAGGCGATCGACCGGATCCGCGATACCGCGAGCTCGCACGGCCGCCTCTTCCTCGTCGAGGTCATGGGCCGGAACTCCGGTTTCATCGCGCTCTCGACCGGCATCGGTGGCGGCGCCGAGACGATCGTCGTTCCGGAAGCTCACCTCACCCTCGGCAAGGTCACCGGCGCGATCCGTCGGGGAATCTCGCGCGGCAAGACCTCGTCGATCATCGTCGTGGCCGAAGGGCCGAAGCCGGGACTCGCCACGCGGATCGCGGCGGGGCTCGCGAAGAACGGATTCGACCCGAAGGTCTGTACGCTCGGCCACATCCAGCGCGGCGGAATCCCGACCGCCCACGACCGGATGCTCGGTTCCGCCCTCGGCGCCTTCGCCACCGCGTCCCTCATTTCGGGCCGGACTGGCGGCATGGTCGGGCTTCGGAACAACGCCGTGACTTTCGTGCACTTCCGCGACGTGATCGGCAAGAAGAAGGCGCTGCCGAAAATCGTCATGTCGCTCGCCGAGATCCTCGCGACCTGATCGGCCGAGGGATGGGGTGACGACGGGTTTCGGCATACGGGGTGAATCGCGGGAGGGGTGCCCCTCACCCTCTGTTCCGCGTGCCGTCTTCCCTCGTCCTCCGTGGTCACGAATCTTCCGTGTGAGGAATGCCTTTCCGCGCTCCTCGCCGCGCCCGCGATTTGCGCGGAATGCCTCGGATTTACATGCCCACCCGGCGCTTGCGCCCGTCCGTGGCTCGCGGTCCGCGGAGAGGACGGCCGGCTCCGATTCGATTCCGTGTCGGCGGTCTACCTTTCGATCGGGCCGGGCGCGCGGGTCTTGAAGTCGTGGAAGACGACGCCGAATCCGAGTCTCGCGCGCCACCTCGGGCGCGCGGTCGCGCTTGGGCTCGCGCGGTTCGCGATCGGAACCCCGCTTTTCCTCATTCCGGTTCCCCAGAGCGCGCGGCGCCGATGGGAGCTCGCCGGCGGATCCGTACTCCGTCTCTGCGGGATGATTCGCGCGGCCCGCCGAAACCCGGACGATCGGATCCTCGACCTGCTCGAGATCGGATCGCCTCGTTCACCCGACGGTGAACGAGGCGCCCAGGCGCTTTCGCGCGGCGGGGGTCGGTACTCCCGGCGAAGCCCGATCCGCGCGCGGGCGATCGAATCGTTCGGGGAGACGACACTCCTACCGGGCGATCTCGACGCGAAACCCGCGCTCGTCCTGGTCGACGATTTTCTCACCTCGGGCGCGACGCTTCGGGCGGCGGCCGCGGCCGCGCGCGAAGGCCTCGCGACGTTAGGCGCGTTCGGCGGCGGAAACGCTCGACTCGAGGTTTTTGTCCTCGGGTTCCGGCCCGCTCTCTTCCGTTACGGCGCCGAGTGAGATCGGCTGGGCCATCGCGGTCAGATCGAAACCAAGCTCGGCGCCGATCGCGTTCGCCACGAGCTCCGCGGCGACGGACGGACCGAACGCGTCGGTGACGAACGTCACGCCGCCGAGGGACTGGGCCTCGGTGACGGGTTCGCCTTTGGCGAAAATGAAATCGTCCTGGAACAGGAGCTGTTCCTTCACGATCGTGGCCGAGAAATCCTTCGCACCTTCCGGCAGCCATTCGGCGCCGGTGAACATTTTATCGAGCGCCTGCCGGAGACGACGGTACTTTTTCCCGATCGAGTGATTGTCGGCGCCCTCTTCCTCGGTGATGAAGATCGTCCAGACGCTCTTCATCCCCTCGTCGAAAAAACTTCCCCAGACGCAGCGATTAAAATCCTCGCCAGCGTCCTTGTGGGTCGATCCGAAAAACGCTTCGCGCATCGTCCCGTCGACCAGGGCGGTCGAGTGGGTGAACACGGCTTGGAGAATGCCCATCGGTTCGCGGTTTCGCGCGAGCGCGGAACCCTTCGGAAGACCCTCGATTCCGCCCAGGCCGACCCAGCGATCGGCCCAAATCGCGCGGCGAAACGCGAGCGTCTCCCCGCTCGCGACCTTCAGCGTCGATCCCTCGAAGCCGACGACCGGGACGCCGGAAAGAATTTTCACGTTTTCGAGCGCGAGGATCCGCTCGCGAACTTTTTCTTCGATCTCCGCGAGCGGCGCTTCGAAGCGCGCTTCGAAAATCGGGGTGATCCGCGACTCCGGACCCCAGAGCCACTCGGTCAGAGTTTCCCGCCGCGCTTCACGCGTCGGCGCTTTATGCCAAGCGGCGCGGGCGAACGAACGGTGCCGAAATTCGCGGAGGTAGTGCCCGGTCTGGGGCTCGTCGACGGAAACACCGAGGCGGTGAATGAGTTCGCGCCAGGTGGCCGCGGCGATTCCGGCTTCGAGAATCGGAAGGGGCGCCATCGCGCGCGCGCCCGAATTCGTGATCCAGAGCACGTTCGTCGGAGACGTCGTCCCGCCTTCGAGCGAGTCCTTCGTCGCGAGGAGCCCGACGGCGAGCATGGCCGCCCACCCGTTCCCGACCACGACTTCCGGATTCGGGAAGTCCGGGAGACTCGCGAGCAGGCGCGTTGTCGTTTCCGACAGTTCGGGCATCAGGTCGCGATTTCCGGAAAAATGGCGGGAGGTGCGTCGGGGGCGTTTCGTTTCGGACATGGATCCCTTTTAGATAAAAGCGTGATGAAGAAGGCCCACGACTTCAGGCGCTTTCAGCTTCGGGACCGCCAAGGTGATGACGAGACTCGAGGCTTGACCCATCGTAACGGAGATCCCATTTCGATCAAGGATTTCAAAAGTCGTCGCCAGAATTCGGCCATCCTGCGTCAAGCGGTTCCCAACTATCGAGACTGGAACGAGATTTTCATGAATTTCTACGGCTCGCAGAAACCCATCGACCGACAGGGTGTGGCAAGCTTTCTGCCAATCCGCGACGGCGTCGAGTTCGACGAAAAACCGGAGCGTCCCTTCGAAAAAGTCGGGCGCGAGCATCGTGAGTCCCGCCGCAGTCGCGGCGTCCCAAACGGCGCCGGCCGCCGCCGGCCGCATGAGCTCGAGGAGGAGGAGCGCCTTCTCCGGATCATGCGTAATCCCGACCACGTCGGTCGATTCCATGCCCCCGCTTCCGTGACTGCCTTTTTTCAAATCCACCACTTCCGTCCCTCCCTGTGCGCCGTCGGCCGCGACGGCCGTGAGCCCGTTCCGCACCCAAAGCGGAACTTTGTATTTGTGCGCCAGCTCGACGCTTCTCGGATGCAAAACGCTCGCCCCGCGCATCGCGAGCTCGACCATGTGTTCGTGGCCGATACGCGGGATCCGACGCGCGGTCGGAACGAGCCGCGGATCGGCGGTAAAAACGCCATCGACGTCCGTAAAAATATCGCAGCGGATGGCCCCGAGAACGGCCGCGAGCGCGACCGCGGTCGTATCGCTTCCGCCCCGGCCGAGCGTCGTGATTTCCCTTTCCTCGCTCATGCCCTGGAATCCGGCGACGATCGCGACCGCACCTTCGGCGGTCGCCTTTCGGATCCGGTCGCCGAGGATCTTCACGATGCGGGCGCGGCGATGATGATTCGTGGTGAGGATCCCGCTCTGGGATCCGGTGAACGAAAGCGCCTTTACCCCAAGGTCGGCAAGCGCCATCGAAAGGAGAGCCATCGAGATCCGTTCACCCGCGGTGAGGAGCATGTCGACTTCGCGCCCGGGCGGGGCGGCCGAAACTTCGTTCGCGAGGACGAGTAGCTCGTCGGTCGTGCGGCCCATCGCGGAGACGACCACGACGAGGTCGTTTTCGACTTTCGCCGCCGCGATCCGTTCCGCGACCGCGCGGATCCGGGCGGGCGTACCGACCGAAGTTCCGCCGAATTTGAGGACTAGAAGAGCCATTCCGACGGTTTTACGAAATCCGGGGCCGAACGGTCAATCGCGAAGCTCGCCCCTCTGAAATCCCGGGGGGTGCCCGTAGAGAATTGTGCGCAGCTGTTCAGTCGGGTTTGGGTGCGAATCTGAGAAAATCACGCAAAAGAGCGTTCACTTCCGGAAATAGCGGAGTGAAACGAAGCGCACAATTCTCTACGGAAGGGGTGGGCTTCGCCGGAGGCCGTTTTTTACTCGTGTGCCGAGACTCGAGACTAGTACGACGCTTTACGCCGGTTCTTAAGGCGCTCGCGCATCGAAACGCGCGAAACTTGGTGCTTCCCGACCGACGCCGTCGAGCGGCGGTGGCCACGGCGGCGATGCCCGCGACGTTCCGGCGGGTCGCGGATTTCTAGGGAAGAAAGGCTTCGACCGCCGTCCGCCGGCATCGGAAGGCGGATGAGCGCGCCCTTCGGTAGATTCGCATGGACCGACATTCCATTCAGGTCCGCGAGCGGATCGACCCGGATCCCGAAGTTCGCCGCGATCGAGCGGAGGGACTGACCCTTACGGACCTTGTACGAAAGGAATTCGACTCGTTTCGCGAATTTCGGATCGTTGTAGTTCGTGAGGAAGCGGTCCTTCGAGGAGACCGGAAGCTTGATCCGGTACGTTCCGACGTTCGCGGGCGTGCACCAGCGGAGGAGTTCGGGATTCAAGCTCTTCACCGTGTGGTACGAAAGGCCCGCCGCGCGGGAGATCTTCAGAAGGTCAGCTGGCGATTGAACTTCGAAGTCGAGGAGTTCTTC
>JAYVXM010000398.1:0-4881 GCA_043785205.1 Bdellovibrionales bacterium | reverse complement strand
TCGAACTCAGCTTGAACCAGCAGCCCGGCGAAGTCGTGCTGACGCTCGACGGACAGGACGTCTTCGAGATGAAAAAAGAGGACCGCGTGGTCGTGAAGCGGTTCGCGAAACACTCCCTGCAGCTCATCTCGACCCCGGGTCGCGATTACTACAGCGTGCTCCGCGAGAAACTCAGTTTCGGAAACAAGGACGTCGTCTCTCTCTAAATCAAACCCGCATTCCCGTCGGAGAGCTCCATGTTAGAAACCCTGAAAATTAAAAACCTCGCCGTCATCGATTCCGTCGAAGTGCCCTTCGAACCGGGATTAAACATCCTCTCCGGCGAAACCGGCGCCGGGAAGTCGATCGTCATCGAGGCGATCTCGCTGATCCTCGGCTCGCGCGCGACCGCCGAACTCATCCGCGCCGGATGCGACGAGGCGATCGTCGAGGGCGTCTTCTCGACGAAGGAACTTCCGTGGCTCGAGTCGCGCCTCGCCGACGCCGGCTTCGCGGCGGACGACCGTACCCTCCTCGTCCGCCGCACGATCTCGCGCGCCGGAAAACACCGGATCTACATCAATGGCAGCCTCGCGACGCTCGCGAATCTCCAGGCCATCTGCGAGGACCTCGTCGACCTCTGCGGTCAGCACGAGCACCAATCCCTCCTGAAGGCCTCGACCCAGATCGAGCTCCTCGACCGCTTCGGCGGCCTCACGAAGGAAACCGACGCGTTCGCGAAGGTCTTCGTCGGCTACCGCGCGCTTCGCGAAGAGCTCGCGCTCCTTTCCGGAAACGAAGCCGAGCGCACGCGCCGCGTGGACTTCCTCCGCTTCCAGATCGACGAGCTTCGCGTGGCCGAACTCGCGCCGGCAGAGGATGAAAAACTCCAGACCGAAAAAACCCTCCTTCAATCCTCGGAAACCCGCCTCGGCCACGGCGAAACGATTCGCGGTGCCCTCGAGGACGAATCCGGCGCCCTCGCCTCGATCCGGACCGCGATGCTGAAGGCGCGGACGCTCGCCCAGATCGACGAGAGCGCGGAGCCGATCCGCGCGACGCTCGAACGCGCGCTCGCCGAAGCCGAAGAGGCGTCGATCGAAGTGAACCGTTACCTCGGCTCGGTCGACCTCGATCCGGAACGCCTCGAGCAGGTCCAATCCCGCCTTTCCCGGCTCGCGGAACTCCGCCGGAAGTACGGCGCGACGACGGAGGAGATGATCGCGATGCTCGAGACGCTCGAAGCCGAGCTCGCGATGCTCGAAAATTCCGAAACGAAGGCGAAGGCGATCGAGGCCGATCTCCGGAAACTCGAGAAGAAGATCTTCGCCGCGGCGGAGTCGCTCTCCGAGAAACGCGCGAAGGTCGCGAAGCTCCTCGGAAAATCCGTGACCGACGAGCTTAAAGATCTCCGCATGAGCGACGCGAAATTCGCGGTCGAACTCGCGTTCGCGAAGGACGTCGCGAGTTACGGCCCGCGCCTCGCCGGAAACACGATCCAGTTCGTCGTCCAGACGAACAAGGGCGAGGAAGCCCGGCCGCTCGGAAAAATCGCGTCGGGTGGCGAACTCTCGCGCCTCATGCTCTCGATTCGCCGGGTGATCGCCGATCGCGGCGGAATCGGCGTCTACCTCTTCGACGAAATCGACGCCGGCATCGGCGGCCAGACCGCGTTCGAGGTCGGGAAAAAGCTCAAGTCGGTCGCCTCGTTCAATCAGGTCATCTGCATCACCCACCTTCCGCAAGTCGCCGCCTTCGCGAGCCACCACCTCTCGGTTCAGAAAACCTCGGTGGGTTCCCGGACCCAAACGACGGTCGTCGAGCTCACGAAGAAGGATCGGAAGGACGAGATCGCCCGGATGCTCGGCGGGCCGGTCCTTACAAAGAAGTCGTTGGAGAACGCGGCGGAGCTTCTCGAGACCGCTCAGCGCTAATTTTCCGGAGATTCGAGCGGAGCCCGGGCGCTTCCGGGTCCTGGACTTCCTTCGCGCGCGCCTCGAGGACCTTACTCGGGGACGGCACCGACGATTCGGTCTCGACGGACGCTTCGAGACCGCGCCGCTTTTTTTCGATCGTGGACTCCGATTCGGGCCGGGGGATCGCCCGAAGGAATTTAGCGCTCCGGGCGAGGCGGATCCCGCGATCTTCGAGGCCGATCAGAAGCGCTTCGAGCACGTTCGAGCGAACTTTTCCGACGCTGTGGGCGATCGAGTCGACCCAGAACGTGCATTCCATCATCACCACGCCGTCGCTCACGCCGGAGATAAACGCTTGGCCCGCCGGGTCCTCGGCGACGGCGGCGGTACTCTTCCGGAGGGCCTCGCAAAACGCGTCGCGGAAGTCGCCGCTATCGGTATCGGGTTCGACCGGGATGTTCAGAGTGATTTGATTCATCGGGTGGGCAGTACGGTTCCGGATCGTAGAGGTCAGGACGGCGGAATTCGGGATCTGGACGAGAATTCCGTCGCCGTCGAGAAGCATCGTGCACCGGGAGTTCACGCTGTAGACCGAGCCCGACTCCGAACCGATCGTCACTTGGTCGCCGACCTTGAAGGGATTTCGAAGAGTCAGCATGAATCCGGCGAGGTAATTTCCGAGGATATTCTGACCGGCGAGTCCGATCACGATCCCGAGGACGCCGGTTCCGCCGAGCACCGTCGAAGCGAGCCCCCCGAGGCCGCCCACGCGGAAGATAAGGTAGAACCCGAAAACGAAGATCGGCGTGGTCAGAAGCCGGGCGGTCGTCTCGGCGAGCATCGGACTTTCCGCCATTCGCCGCGCGAGGATCGCGCGCCAGAGCCGTAGAAACGCGAATCCGAGTCCGAGGGTGAGAACGAGGATCACGAGCGCGGAAAGAAGATAGGGGATCGACCGGAAAAATCTCTCGACGAGCGTGGTCGCTTCGGACTCGGCGAGGCGGAGGCCGTTCTTTTTCGGGTCGTTGATTTTGATCTGATCGACGACGCCGATCACGCCCTCCATGCGTTCCGAGAGCGCGGAAAACGACTTCGCGACGGCGGCCTCCTCGACCTTCCCCGAAAGGGCCACGATGCCTTCGGTCACCTTCACCTGAATGCCGTGAAAGGCGTCCTGGGAGCGGGCGATTTTCTGGAGGCGATCGCGGATTTGCCGATCGGATTCCTCGGGACGAAGCACGATTTCGCGGGAAGTCGGGATTTTCCGGCGATCGGGAAGCTCCGTCGCGGTTCGGTTCTCGACGAGCGGCGAATCCGTGGTCGGAGTCGGCGTCTGGTCGGCCGCGTGTACCCCCGACGAGACGACGATTTCCAGAGCCAATCCGAGGACTATTTCGAGAGCGAACGTGACTTTCGAGCGAAGCGGTTTCACCCCCGAAGTTTTTGCAATCGCTAAGCCGGGGCACTTTCCCCCAGCGAATCGCCGAATGCGACCCGGAGCGCCTTGTGACCGGATGGGACGGGGGTTACGGTCCCCCCATGAAGAATTTTCGTTCGTTCTCCGTCCTCTTTTCCGGCCTTATCCTCGTCTCCAGCGCGTTCGCCTCCCGCCCGCATTTCGCTCCGTCGGTCGAGGCGAAAATGGACCCTTTCGTCCTGAAATCCTTCGAATCGTTCACCGCGATTCCGGTCCTCGTGAAGATGAAGAAGCAAGCGGATCTCACCCCAATTGAAAACGCGCATCTTCCGCTCGCGGTACGTCAGCGGCGCGTCTACGACACCCTCCGGACGCTCGCCCTCGCCGATCAGAAGGACGTCGTCCAGCTTCTCGAAATCCATACCGCGAAGTATCGCCGATTCTATATCTCCAACATGATCGCGGTTTGGAACGCCGACGCGAATCTCGTGCAGGAACTCGCCGCGCGGGCCGACGTCGAGAAAATCTACGGAAACCCGAGCGTCGCGCTGAAGCTTCCGATCACGACGTCCGCCAGCTCGCCGTTCGCGAATCCGCCGACTCCGAACGGCATCGGCGATAATATCGCGTTCATGGGTGCGGACCAGGTCTGGGCGAAGTACGGCAAACAGGGCGAAGGCATCGTCGTCGCCGGCCAGGACACCGGCGTTCAATTCGATCACCCGGCGCTCGCGAAACAGTACCGCGGCTATTCGGCCGGCCGGGCCGACCACGACTTCAACTGGCATGACTCGATCCACCAGGACACGCCGATCGGTTCGAACCGCTGCGGATACGATCTCGATCATCCGTGCGACGACGGCGATCACGGTTCCCACACGATGGGCACGATGGTCGGTAGCGACGGCGCCGCGAACCAAATCGGCATGGCGCCGAAGGCGAGGTGGATCGCCTGCCGGAACATGGATGGCGGGAGCGGAACGCCGGCTTCCTACCTCGAATGCTTCGAGTGGCTCCTCGCTCCGTACCGGATGAACGCGAATCCGATGACGGACGCCGACCCGACGAAGGCCCCGAACATCGTCAATAACTCCTGGGATTGCCCACCGGAAGAAGGGTGCGCCGCCGACGAAATAGAACCGGCTCTCGTGGCGATGAAAGCGGCGGGCGTCCTCGTCGTCGCCTCCGCCGGGAACAACGGCTCCGGGTGCGCGTCGATCGACGCCCCGCCAGCTTGGCACACGGGACTTACCCTCAGCGTCGGCGCCTACGACCACCGGGCGAAGAAGATCGCGCCGTTCTCGAGCCGCGGACCTTCGAAGCTCGACGGGAAAATCGGGCCCGACGTCGTCGGACCCGGGGTCGACATCCGCTCCTCGATTCCGAACGGCCAGTACGCGCAAGCGGGCTGGAGCGGCACCTCGATGGCGGGTCCGCATGCGGCCGGCGCGGCCGCACTCCTCTGGAGCGTTCGTCCGGAACTGATCGGCGACATCGACAAGACGACGACGATCCTTCGAAACTCGGCCATCGGTAAAACGACAACCCAAACCTGCGGCGGCGTTCCCG
>JAYVXM010000397.1:0-4885 GCA_043785205.1 Bdellovibrionales bacterium | reverse complement strand
GATATGCGAAGTTAAAGGAAGCTCGAATCCGGCTTGCCGAACCGCTTTCACGAGGGCCCGCGCCAGCCGTCCCCCGACCGCGCCCGGGATCGGATATTTTCCGGGCTTCCTCGGGCGCTTCGCCTTTCGCTTGACCGTTCTGATTGGATTTCGATGTTGCACAGCCCTCCGAGCTTAGGTAATTCCTGTACCCTCTTCAACCGTTACTCCATTCATGGCTCGGTAGCTCAGATGGTTAGAGCGTGGGATTCATAACCCCAAGGTCGGCAGTTCGATCCTGCCCCGAGCCACCAAAATTACCTTCGACGCCACCCTTCTCTCCGGCGAAGCCCGAAATCGGGTCTAACGAAAGCAGGATCGAACGAGAAATGCCGACCGCGATGGATCGCGGAGCGATCCGGCGCGGGAAGTCGCGCGTGATGGGCGACTTAGACATTTGTCCATGCCTTCGTCTTTTTGGCAGGAGCCAAAAAGGCGAAGGCCGATCCCGCCCCGAGCCACCAAAACCGCCTCGCCGTGTCCAAGCTCTATTCACTCCGTAGGCGAGTCATACACCGCCGCCAACCCCCTTCCGGATTTTCGATATAGATTCGCCCCTGTGTCAGGGCATTCTGCTTGCTCCTTTAAGGGGGCATGAATCTCATCCATCAGACTCCATTTGCGATTTTTGCCCTTACCCTGACTCTCACCGGGCTTTCCCCGAATCTTGCCTTCGCGAACGCACTCGCCACTGTGGGATCTCGGTTTGGCCCGCGAGCCTCAAGAACAACCTGGCGCCCATCTACGGACAGTGCGAGGGGTACCGCGGTTACGACGAAAAAACCCAGAAGTGGTCCGATCAGTACGTCGATCGGAACCAGAAAGTGACGAACCTCGTCCTGTCCGTGAACGTCGGGAAGCGCTTCTATTTCAAAGGGGGACATGAGGGCGTTAGAATCGTCATCCCGGCGCCGAAAGGCGCGGTCAGCGAATACTTCCGCAATCAGTACGGAAATTACGCGGATTTGGGAAAGGCCTACGAAGCAAGCCTGAGCTCCGTGGCGAAAGCGGAGATCCGCGCCGCCCTCCGAGACGCCCTCCCGGGATACGACTCAACTTGGGACGGAATTCTTCGAGTTCAGGTCGCGGGCTTCGACATTCCCGAAAACGCGCCCGTTTACTCGCAATCGTGCGATACGACCGCTAAACCGGCCTGTACGAAACTGACCGAAGCGATGCGCCTCCATCCTCAGACCGAAGCGGATAAGGAGGATCAGATGCGGATGTACGTTGCCCGATTCGCCGCGGACAAGGATTACGCGGAAAAGCACTTTAAGGAAGTTTGGGATCGCCTGAAGAAGGACAACGGCGGGAACGCTCCGAGCGACTGGAACATGCTCCACGAAATGGACCGCCTGGCGGCGGCGGGCACGCCGGATCCGCCGAAAGTCTCCGACAACCCCATCAAGAAGGATGAGTCCGGAAAAGTGGCTACGTCGGGCACGGCCGTCCGGAAGCTCCCCGCGCGGACCCTCCGCATGAAAGGCGCGGGCTGATGCCGAATCGGGTTAAGCCTTAGAATTCATCCGGCCGAGAAGCCCCGAACAAAATATCGAGCCCGAGCGCAACCTCGAAGCCGGTCGTCCCGCCCGAAACGCGTTCGTGATTCGGTCCCTGGATTCCTTCCGAATTCCCGTCCTGCCGAATGTCCCAAAACGGAAATCCGAAGTGATACATTCCGCTCAACTCGACCGCGAACGGCGACTTCGTGTAATACATCGCGTGGAGGCCGGTCGCGAAATCCCAGCCAATATTCCCGAAGGTCTTCCCCGATCCGTTTGCCGTCACGCCGCTCTTCATTTCGAGCGAGTTGATGAAGCCCCCGAAAAAGAGGGGAATATTCAGCTGGAGTCCGCCCGCTTTCCCGTAAGGATCCAAAACCGGCAATAGGGCGTTCACATAGAGTTCTTTAAACGTGTGGCTCCCGCCGCTGGCGTTCAGCAGGTAGTTCGGCGCCGTGCTGGTGTAGGCCGTCCCCGGCTGCGGAGCGTAGATTTTCGAGACGTCCCCCGAGGCGTACCGAAAGCCGACCTGAAATTTACCGAGCCGAAATCCACCTTCGACCGACGACGTGGCGGAGCTATCGATTTGGCGAGCCGCCGCGATTCCCGCTGATGGGGAGTAACCCAAGAAAACGCCCGAAGAGTCCGGCCCGTACTTGTACTTCAACTCCGCGTCGCCCTTCACCTTCAGCGCAGGTAAAGTGACCGAAACGGCGCGGGCGAGCGGCCCGCTCGGCTCGAGATCGAGCACCCGCTGAAACGCAGTCGCCGCCGCTTCCGCGTGTTCCAGCCGTTGCTCGGTGACCCCGAGCAGGTACCAATTTTTCGCCTCTTTCGGGTCGTTTTTCGTCACATCCTCCGCGGCATCGCGGGCCTTCGCCCACTCCCCGCTTTTCGCGAAGTCCTTCGCCTGCCCGTACGTGAAATGCGGAGTGCTCGAATTCGAACCCGACCCCGCTAGAACCGATGGAGTGGGTGCAGGAGCGGGCGCGACTTCCGCACCGCGGGCAGAAGTCGCGACGACCCCGACCATCAATCCCATTCCGATTCGCCGGACGACATTCAATGATCTCATTTTTTCACCTCGTTCGCGGGAACGGTTCCCGGATTGAAATTCGCGGAATAGTTGCAAGCGGCGTAGCGCGCGCAATCGAACGTGGAGTCGTTCGCGTAGCAGCGGCAGTCGCACTCGTTCAATTTCGGATAACCGGTAGGACAGCAGACGGAGGAGCCGTTATACTCCCCGCCGCAGACCGTGACGTGGCAAACGAAATCGGTCGCGCCCGCCTGGTCCGGCCCGGGTCGATCGTCCCGACATTTTCGCGAGGGCTCCGAATCTGCCACCTTCGCTTTGGCCGCACCGGTCGCGCCGGGATCGTCGAGGAGAGCGAGCTGGCTATAGGCCTGTTGGTCGAGATGCGTTTCCTTCTCCCGCTTCAATTGATCTCGTTCTTGCTGCCGAACGATCGCCGCCGCCCGCGCGCGTTCCGCCGCGGCTTGCTCCGCCCTGATTTCCTCCGCCGTTTTCGGACGCGATGGGGTCGTGAGCAAGGTCCCGAGCAGCCCGAGGGAAACGAGTCCCGTCGCGTCCGCCGCGGAAATCTTTCCGGTCATCCCCGCGGCCAATGCGTCGGAAATCCCCTGGTTGAGGGACGGGGGCGCGGCCCCTGCCGTGCTCGCTCCGCCCGAATCGCTACACGTATACCGAGCGCAGGCGAGCGGCGTCTGACTTTGCACTTGGCGGAGCCGGGCGTTGCAGTCGGATTCGCTCGCAAAGGGGCCTTCTTCTCCGTGCGTCGAAGGGATGTACTGGCGAGGACAACTTGAAAAATCAGCCTTTGCTATCCAGCCCGCGAGGGCTGCGGGCGCTCCAAACAGGACAATAACCGACCAAACGCAGACGAACCATCGAATGTGCATTCCCTAAGTGTAGCGACGTTTTATAAAAAGCGGCGTCCTCTTGCAATGGACAGGAAAAACTAAAAATGCGTCGCGTAAAACTCCGGCAGCTCGATGAAGTCGGTCTAATTCCGCCCCATTTGCCCTCGGCACGCCCCTCGCTTTAATACCCGGTAAGAAAGGAATCTTACCCCATGCCGATTCGTCTCACCGTAACTATGGCCATTTCCCTCCTTCTCCTTGGAGCCTCGTACGCTTTCGCCGACGGAATGCTGAACGACGCACCTACGACGCGTTCCCTCGGCGGAGTCGGAAACTACCTCTTCCGTTCGACCGGCCCGGTCCACGAGAAAAAGAACGAGCTCGTGAATCGCCCGACCGTTTTCGAAGAAGAACCGGCTTATCCGGCGGTCGAGGAGCTCTCCGTCCGCCAGTCCTCCGCGATCGCCCCGGTCCAAGCGATCACCTTTCCGAAAGCCTCCGCGCGAATCACGCCCTCCGAACGCGCGCGTCTCGACGCGGTCGCCGATACCCTGAAGTCGGATTCGACTCTGAAAGCGACCATCGTCGGATACACGGATAGCGAAGGCCCCGCGGGGAAGAACGAAAAACTTTCCGAAGAGCGCGCCGAAGCCGTGGTTCGCGGATTGAAAAAGCGCGGCGTTCCCGGCCACCAGCTCTCCTGGCGGGCGAAAGGCGAGAACGATCCGGTCAGCGACAACTCGACTCCGGAAGGTCGCGCTCAGAATCGCCGGGTCGAAATTCAGTACCAATAAAGCGGAATTTCGTCCCTAATTCCCGACTAATTTAGTTCGAAATGGGCTGATTGTTAGATTCTGGTGATGTGCATCATCCCGGCCTTGCTTCCCTTCACGCACTCCGTTAAACCCCGGCCAAAGCCCGCGCTTAACCTAGGGAACCGGAGTTTATGAAAAGCATTCACCATGTATCCACGATCGTCCTTCTGAACCTTGCGCTCGGCGCGATGGGCGGGAACGCTCTCGCCGCGACCTCGAAAAAGAAACTGAAAGTCGAACCCGAAGCGACCGTCGCTTCCTACCAAGCGGACGCCGCCGCGGCCCAGGCCCTCCAGCCCGCGATCACGGCCGGCGTGAGCACGAAGGCCGAAAACACGGCCTCGATCTCCTCGCCGCTCGACCGGATCTACATGGGGCTCACCAGTACCTTTCACGGCGCGCCGATCAAGAATCTCGGTTCCGAATATTCGGTCGATACCGCCGGTCGCGAAAAGGATTCGAACTACAGCACGGTTCTCTTCGACAGCGAAATCGGCGCGGGCTACCGGGTGACGAAGGATATCGGAATCGGCGCGATCGTTCCGTTTCTCGCGGCGCCCGTTCGCGACCAAGGCTTCACCCTCGGCGACGTCGGCCTGAAAGCGTATAACGCCCACCTCATCCACAACGGCGGACTCAACATCGCGG
>JAYVXM010000396.1:0-4895 GCA_043785205.1 Bdellovibrionales bacterium | reverse complement strand
AAAGACGTGAGAAAAAAATCCACGGTCGACTTCGGAAGGAATCCGATCGAATTCGATGCGGCGTCCCCCATCGCGACTTTGAAGTTGATCGGAAATCTCGATCCGGATCTGGCGAAGGAGTTCGAACGCAAATATCGAATGAAGTTCGAAGACTTCGGCGCCGACCTCATCCTCGACCTTTCCGAGTGCGGAACGATCCATACGGTTTGGATCCGTTCCCTCGTGCAGCTCGCCGCCACGGTGAAAAAGGCCCGGCGCCGACTGCGGGCCGTCTCGACGAATCCCGCCCACGCCGCCTCTTTCAAGGATCAGGGCGTCGCGGCGAATTTTCCGATCGTCGCCGATCTTGCCGCCGCGAAGCGCGATCTCTCCGCGAGAATAGCGGCGAAACTCGACGTCGCCTTCATTAACCCTTTCCTCGAAGGGACCGTCGAGGTCCTGAAGAAACAAACCGGGACCGTCGCCAAAGCGGGGACTCCCGGAGCGCGGGATGTCGCCGCTCCGCTCGACGGCGATATTTCCGGAATTATGCCGCTTCGATCGGAGTCCTTCAATGGCTCGGTCATTCTCAGCTTTCCGGAAGCCACCTACCTGAAAGTCATCGGGCGCATGCTCGGCGAAGATCACGAAGCGATCAACGCCGACAATCGGAACGGGGCCTCCGAAATCGCGAATCGAGTCTTCGGTTACGCGAAGACCGTTTTGAACGAAAAGGGCCATTCAGTCCAGCTTGCGCGCTCGAGCGTCGTCACTGGACGAAGCCCCGCCGGGCTCCATCTCGCCGTCGGCCCGCGAATCGCGATTCCGTTCGAGTCCGACGCGGGTCCGTTCACCGTCGAAATTCGGATTCAGTCGAACTGAACCGCCGTCACTTCCGCGGGTATTTTTTCGCGAGCGTCGTTCCGACCGAAAAGATAAGGAGCGCGATCGCGTTCTCGAAGTGGGTCGCGCGGAGGTCCTCGCTGAAATTCGCCGCGAGCCCGTCCCAGTACTTCTGGCCGACCGCCCGGTGGAGACCTTCGTCGCCCACGATCGAGAACTGGCGCGTCGCCCGATTCAGGTAAACGAGGACCGCGTTCCGATCGGTCGTGCGGGTCATCCCGAACTCCTCGAAGAGCCGGAGGGCAGTATTCATCGGATCTTTTTCGAAGCGGTCGCGGGAGACGTGCGCGCGGACTTCGCCGGTCGTCTTGCGCGCGACGAACTGAAGCGCCTTCAGGATCGGCGTCGGCTCGGTTTGGACGACCCCTTCAATATTTTCCACTCACTCCCCCTCCCGTGACGAGCGAAGACGTCCGACCGCGCCGCCGAAAAAGGCGGCGTAAGTTTCGCGACGCCGGAATCGGAAACCATCCGGTCGCGGTGTAGTGGACTTCTCCGATGAGGATACGGACGAGCACGAATGCCGCGGTGAGAATGCCGAGAACGGCGAAGAACCACGGCGTCCAGGACCGACGGGTCGGTGCCGCCGGAATCCATCCCCCGGAAAATCCGGCCCGTTCGTAGGCGTCGGTGACTTCGTTTCCGGAAATGAGCGGACTATCGAGGGCCGTGAGCACCTCGACGAAGGAAAGGATCACCGCGCGCGACGGCTTTCTCGCCGCCCATTCCGGCGCGAAAATCCGCTTCCGGAGGTCCGCGATTTTCGCGGACGAAAGTACGGGGTCTAGTCCGAGACCGGTTCGAACCTCGATCTCGCCGCGATCGCCGCTCACGAGGATCAGAACCGAACTCGGCGGACGGGGCGCGGACGCCGCCCACGCGTCGAACACCGGTCCGGAAATTTCGGACAGGCCGCCCTTCGAGACTCCGGTAAGCGTGAGGATCGAAATCCGCTCGAGGGTGAGACGCTCATGTTCCGAAATCATTCGCTCAGTCGTCTTCAGGACCGGAAGCGGAAAGATCGACGCCTGATCGAGCACGCCGAATTCCGGCCGCGCGGGAATCGAATCGGCGCGAACCGCCGAAATCGTCGCCGATGCGAGGAGAACTCCGAGGAAAGTCGCGATCGTACGGGTGCCGTTCACCCCCTGAGTCTAACGAAAGCCTTCACTCTTTACCAGTTTCGCGACGGCGTCGGCCCAGTCGGACTCGGAATTTAGCGAGGGAACGAGGCGAAGGGACGAACCGCCCGCCTCCCGAAAGAGATCGACCGCGCGGATTCCGATTTCCTCGAGGGTTTCGAGGCAATCCGCCACGAACGCCGGACAGACCACGACGACGTTCTGCACGCCCTTCCGCGCGAGTTCCGGCAACACGAGGTCGGTATACGGCTCGATCCACTTCGTACGCCCGAGACGCGACTGGAAGGAAAGGCTCCACCGTTCCGCCGGAAGTTCGAGACGGCGGGCGATTTCCTTCGCCGTCGCGAAACAGTGGGCACGGTAACAGGTGTCGTCCTCCGGCCGACGCGCCCGTTCGCAACAACTCCGGTCTTTAAGGCAAGTCCCCGTCGGATCGCTTTTCCGAAGCTGGCGTTCGGGAAGTCCGTGAAAACTGAAGAGGACGTGTTCCCAGGGACCCGCGCGGAGCGTGTCGGCGGTCCGGCGCGCGAAGACATCGAGAAATCCAGCGTCTCCGTAAAAAGGCCGTAAAAACCGCGTAGGGGCAGCCAGCCCGAGTTCCTTCATCGAACCGAGGACCGCTTCTTCGGACGAGTAACTCGTCGCCGTCGCGTACTGGGGATAGAGCGGGAGAACTCGGATTTCGGAAAGGTCCCGCCCCCGCCACTCGGCGAGTACCTTCGCGATCGCGGGACTTCGGTAACGCATCGCGAGCCGAACGTCGTAGCCCTCCCCGAGCCGGGAGGCGACCGCGGCGGTCAGGTCTTCGGAATGAAATTTCAGCGGCGAACCGCGCTCCGTCCAGACTTTACGGTACGCGGCGGACGAGGCGTGCGCGCGCTTCGGGACGATCAATCGATGCACGAGTATCCACCGGAGCGGGGCGGGAATGTCGATCACGTGCCGGTCCATGAGGAACTCGCGCAGGTACTCGCCGACCTTTTCCGGTTCGGGCGTGTCCGGCGTTCCGAGATTGAGGAGGAGAACTCCGATTTTCTTTTTCACGGACGTGACTCCCTTGCGATTTCTTCGGCGATCCGGTCGAGAATCTTCGTGAGACCGATTCCACCGAGGTAATTTCCCATGATCCGAAGTTTACCCGAATCGAGGTTTCGTCGCGCGATTTCCTCGAGCACCGCCTCGAGTTCGACCGTGTAATAGGGAATCGCCTTCGGCCACCGATGAAGGACCCACTCGACCGGCGCTTCACTCGCGTCCGCGAAGGCGTTTAACCGCTTTCGATCGGCGAGCACTTCCCCGAGGATCCGTTCGTCGTCGAAGCCGGCGAGCTCCGGGCGTCGCGCGCCACCAAGGATCCATGTTTCCGAATAAATTCCCACGCTCTTCACCCGATCGGGAAAGATCACGTGATTATAGAGAACGCCGAGACTTCGAAATCCCTCGCGCGGCGGAAAAAGGACTCCGAAACCCGGTCGAATGCGGGAGTCGGCGGCGAAAAAAGCGGTCAGGCTTACCAGGGGAAGCGTCTCGATCCGCGCCAGAACTCGGGAAAGCTCCGGGTCGATTTTCGCGAGACTCTCGGCGGTCTCAGCGGCGGACCCGCAGTAATAGATGAGGCCGGCCGCAGCCGGGGTTCCCTTCGTGCCGAAATAAAACTTCACGCCGCGGACTTCAAGTTTCGCGCGGAGTTCCGCCGTCACCTCGCCCATTCCGCCGGGGGCGGTCACGCTCCCCCGGATGCGCGGTCTCACCTCGGCGCGCGGAGAAAAAAGCGTTCGGAGAAGAAGCGTCGCGCTCAGCCGCCGGCCCTCGCCCGCGTAAATTCCCTGGAAAGCGGGCAAGAGAAGATACTCCGTCGCCTCCTCTCCCATCACGCGATTCCCCCACGCGGAAACGGATTCCCGGGGTCGCGGAGTCACGCTTCCCCGCCGAAAGAAGTACCGAAGGGCGAATCCGAGAAGCCGCGCCGTCGCGCCGAAACCAAGCGGCCATCGCGTCGGCCAGCCGTTGCGAAAGAAAAAGCGCGCGCGGCTCTCCCGGCGGGCCGGGACGAGCGGAATCCCGAGGTCGGCGAATAACTCCTCCACGCGCGGCGAATTGAGGAAGGCGTTCGCGCCGCTTTCGACGAGGCCATGATCCGTGACGAAGCTCCGGAGGAGACCCCCTTCCCGTTCCGCCCGCTCGTAGACGGTGACGGCGTATCCCGCGCGCTCGAGGAAGTACGCCGTCGCCAGCCCGGAAAACCCGGCCCCGAACACCGTGGCGGCTTTACGATCGCCCGTGCCCGTCATACGGCCTGGGAAAACGTCCTCGTCGTCGGTGTCTTGTCACGGAGTCTTCGGTCGAAGGCCATGCAGATATTCCGAAGGAAGGGCTTTCCGCGATCGGTCACGAAGAGCGTGTTTCCCTCGGCCCGTGCGAGACCGTCCCGGATGGGCTCCTCGAGAAACCGGAGTACGTCCGCCCGCTCCTCGGGATTGCGAAATTCCGTCTTCCCGCGAGTCATGAGGCCGAGGATTTGTTCACGATGGGCGCGGTCGTCGGGCGTCAGCTTATGGCCCCGGAGAGTCGGGATCTTCCCCTCGCCGAGGAGGCGCTCGTAGACGGGAAGGACCTTTTCGTTCTGATGAAAGCACGTCGGCGTCTCCGAAATCGCGCTCAGTCCGATGCCGAGGAGGGCGTCCGTTCGGTGGTCGGTATACCCCATGAAATTCCGGTGGAGCGTTCCGCCCGCGATCGAACGGGCGAGCGAGTCGGTCGGTAGCGCGAAATGGTCCATCCCGATCTCGACGTAACCGCCGTCGAGAAGGATTTTTCGGGCGACTTCGTAGATCCCGCGCTTCGCCGGGCCGCCGGGAACGTCCTCGTCCT
>JAYVXM010000395.1:0-4904 GCA_043785205.1 Bdellovibrionales bacterium | reverse complement strand
TCCGGCGCCGGATCGTTCCATGCCTCTCCATCGACGGGAGCCGGGAGAAGCTGAAGATAATTGATTATTTTACTTAGGTATTACGAGTCTGTCCTACGTCATACGTTTGGCGCTTTAGAGACCGAAGGCATCAAAAACGGCCTCGATCGCTAGGTACGGTCCGACCCAATCTTCCGGATCCTTCGTCGAAGGGAGCATCGGTTTTCGCGGAGACGGTTTCCCGAGGAAGCGACCGAAGGTTCGCAGGTGCTTCTCCTGCCAGAGGAGATTTGTGATCCGGATGAACGCCGTATCGAGCCGGAGCGCGCGCTCGACGGCGTGGGCGAGGGCTTCCGGGCGGAGCGTGGGCATCCAATGCGGCGCCCATCCGCGTAGCGCGCGCCGGATTTCTTTTTTTTCGTGAAGCTCGAGCGCGAGGTAAGTCACGCGAATCGCGACTTGGAGGTAGTTTCGCCGTTCGCGCGCGCTCGCGAATTCAGCGTAACTTCCCGGATCGTAGAGCGTCCCCGTGAGGTAACCCAGCGACGAAAGTTTCGGGCCGAGTTCGTCTCCGAGCGCCATGTCGATCCCGACCACGATCGCTTCGACGAGATTCAAATAGCGGCTGAGCCCCGCGTCCGTTCGCTCAGCCGGCGGCGGGAGAATTTTCCAAAGGATGCGGTGGCTTTGTTCGTGAAAGAGCGAAGTCGAGTAACCGACGAGGCGAAGGAGGGCGTCGTCGTTCGCGCGTTCTGCCGGATCGGTGGCCTGCCAGAGGAGCTCGTCTTCGGTCGGGCTATACTGGATTCGATTTTCGAGCAGGATCGCCGAAGAAAGATTGCGGGGCGAAGTCACGAATCGAGATTCGAAGGTTCCGTCCTGGGCGAGGAAACGCGCGCGGGAGCGCCGGAAGAGGGAACTCTGGCCGAGGTAAAACGCGTCGAAAGGTTGGCCCGGAAGGGCGAGGGCGCGCGCGGAAGGCTTTCGTTCCCGAGTCGATTCCCGGAACTTTCGGTAGAGGGCGAGGTTGCTGCGCAACGCCTTCGCCTGGCGTTTTGAACGCCAGGGCGCGAGGCGTAATCGGCGGGCGAATTCCTGCGGCGACATGGGTCGATCCTAACCCAAAGGGTTGAGTTTTCGCCGGAAAAGGGGCTAGGGTGTGGGAATGTGGAAACGTTTTCGATCGGCCGCCTCGATCGGGCTCTTACTGACCGGTGTCGGGTGCGCTCTCCCGGCGCCGCCGCCGGAGAATCAAGTTCCGGGGGCTCCCGCGAGCGCGAACGCGCCCTCGGCGGGAGTCGGGGATCCCGTATACGCGACGGCCGCGATCGCGACGGAGGTCGTGCGGACTCAGTCCGACGCGAAAACCGCCCGCGCGACCGAGGCGAGGGCGTCCGCCGGCTCGATCGTCATCGATTGTAGCGTGAAGTTGCCCGACGATCCTACCGATAATCCGGAACTTTGCCGGAGTTTTCAGATGGAAGTGGTCGACGAGGCGGGCGCGGAGGCCGCGCGATTCCGGTTCGGAAACGATGCGCGCTATCGGTTTTTCGGAAAAATGGGGAAGCGTTACCGGGTGAAGCCGATCATCGGTAAAAATTGGGAATTCACGGTCGAGCCGAACCGCGAGCTTACGATCGGCGAACGGGCGCGAGTACAGCTGCGGCAAAAAGAATAGCGAGTTCGGACGGCTAACGCAGAGCTTCGCCGCTGACGGGGTTCGCGACGCAGAAACCTCCACGCGCTAACGTTTCAAAGTCCCCTTCAGTCCGGCCAACGCCGCGAACGGATTATTCTTAAAATCCTCGCGATGTTCGCGCGGAGCCCGCGGTCCCGGTCCGCCGCGCTCTCCACGATCGCCACCCCGATCCCGACCGCCCTGATCGCCGAAATTACTCCGGTTCCGATCGGAACGCGCGAGCGATTCCGGCGCGCGCGGCGCCGGCCGGTTCGGGCTCGAGATCGAGCCATCGGCGTTGATCGAGAGGGTCGGATTCTTCACCGTCAGCGCGACGACCGGCTTTTCTTCGCGCGGCTTCGAGCGCCCGCCGCCTCGTGGCCGCCGTCCGCGCTTCGCGACGTCCTTTTCGCCGTCCGGAGCGTTCTCGCCCTTGGGAGCGCGAGCGCCCCGGGTCGGCCGCGCTCCCGCTTCGGTCTTCATCGTGAGCGAAATCTGATTTTTTTCCCGATTCACTTCGAGAACCTTCACCGTCACGTGATCACCGGGGCTGACGACGTCGTGCGGATCCTTCACGTAGGTGTTCGAAAGCTGGGAAATATGGACGAGCCCGTCCTGGTGCACGCCGATGTCTACGAACGCGCCGAAATTCGTGACGTTCGTCACGATTCCCGGACAAACCATCGCCGGCTGAAGGTCCTTCACCGCGAAAATATCATCGCGAAAGGCGAACGGGACGAACGCGCTCCGCGGATCGCGGCCCGGCTTCTCGAGCTCGGTCAGCACGTCCTCGAACGTGAATTCGCCGAGCTTCTCGCGCAAAGCTTCCGACGTCTCCTTCGACGCGCGAATCTCGCGGACACCCTCGACGCCCATCAGATCGCGAATGGACTTCCCAAGCTTTTCGGCGGTCGCGTTCAAGTCGGCGTACCGTTCGGGGTGAACGCCGGTGTTATCGAGGGGATTCTCCGATTCCGGGATCCGGAGGAATCCCGCCGCCTGCTCGTAGGTCTTCGCGCTGAAGCGCGAGACCTCGAGGAGCTCCGGACGGGATTTGAAAATGCCTTTTTCCGACCGGTATTCGACGATCGCGGCGGCGAGTCCGGGTCCGATTCCGGAAACGCGCGAAAGGAGGTACTTCGAAGCGGTGTTCAGGTTCACTCCGACCGAGTTTACGCAGGTGTCGACGACGAGCTCGAGCGACTTCTTCAGCGAGTTCGGAGAAACGTCGTGCTGATACTGACCGACGCCGATCGATTTCGGTTCGACCTTCACGAGTTCGGCGAGCGGATCCTGGAGGCGGCGGGCGATCGAGATCGCGCCGCGAACGGTGAGGTCGAGGTCCGGAAATTCTTCCCGAGCGACTTCGGAGGCGGAATAAACCGAGGCGCCGGCCTCGCTGACCATGACGACCGGAACGTCGATCGCGTTTTCTTTCACCGTCTGGCGAACGAACGCCTCGGTCTCGCGACCGGCGGTGCCGTTTCCGACGGCGATCGCCTTGATGTCGCCCATCTTGAGGATCGTGCCGAGGAATTCCTTGGCCTTCCCCTTACCATCCTCGGTCTGGAGATGAAGAACGGTGTCGCCGACGTATTTTCCGGCATCGCTCACCACGGCGAGTTTACAACCGGTCCGGATGCCCGGATCGATCCCGAGGACGGCCTTCGGGCCGAACGGGGAGGCGAGGAGAAGTTTCTTCACGTTTTCCGCGAAGACGGTGATCGCGGTTTCGTCGGCGATCTCCTTCAATTTCTTGTGCACTTCGTTTTCGATCGCCGGAAAGACGTGCGCTTTGAACGCGAGGCGCGCGGCCTTCATGAGGATTTCGTGGCCGGGCGACTCCGCCGGATCGCGGACCGTGGCCGCTTCGTTCTCGAAGAGGGCCGGAAGTTCGGTGTCGAACGGATCGACTTCGCCCATCGGACCCGCGACGCCGATCGTGAGCTCTTCTTCCATCCATCCGCGGCGAATCGCGAGGTAGCGATGGGAGGCTTCCGGCTTGAGAAGCCCCGTCAACGGTTCCTGATACGCGAAATACATTTCGTACTTCGAATTCTTCTTCACCTTGGCGGCCTTCGCCGCCTTGAGCGTCCCCTCGCGGAAAACGCGTTCGCGAACGACCGCGCGCAGATCGGCGCGCTCGGAAAGGCGTTCGACGAGGATGTCCTGGGCGCCCTGGATGCACTTCTCGGCGTCGGCGAATCCCTTTTCCTCGTTCCGGAACGTGAAGGCCCAGATGTCGAGCGACTGGCCCGGCTCCGGCTTCGCCGTTCCGTGCCCGCAGTCCCAGATCCAGTCGGCGAGCTGCTGGAGCCCGGCTTCCTTCGCGAGGGTGGCCTTCGATTTTTTCTTCACCTTGTACGGGAGATAAAGATCTTCAAGCAGCGTCGGCTGGAAGGTCGCGAGGATCTTCGCGCGGAGCTCGTCCGTTAGTTTACCTTGTTTCTCGATCTCGCCGATCACGAAGGTTTGGCGATGCGTGATCGTGTCCCAGTTTTCTTTCGCTTCGATCACCTTTTGGATCTGAACTTCGTCGAGTCCGCCGGTCGCTTCCTTCCGGTACCGGGCGATGAACGGAATCGTTCCGCCTTCGGCAGTGAGGGCGAGGACGGAATCGGCGGATTGGGGGGAAACGCCGGGTATTTGGGATTGGATCCAGGTCTGAAGATTCATAAATTTTTAGAGTTACGAATCTAAAGGATCGATATCGTGGCGCAAAAGAGAATCGTATGACGCACGCTTATTCGCACTTCGGACCGTAGTGCGTGCTCTCGGCGCAGGGGACGATGAGGACCTGGGTCGATGGTTCCGTATCCAGGTGAAGGACAAGCGGCATCTCGTCCCCCCAGAGGGCGCGGGCGACGATTTCGTAGGGTGCGATTCGAGCGCCGGGATTCGGCATTTGGCGGCCCGCCCGCAGCGCACGGCCTTCTTCCGCGAGCTGGTAGTGTTCGGAGACGTATTCGCGAAGGCCTTGGTCGGCGATCGCGGCCAGAAACTCCTCCCGCGAAAGCGCGCCCCCGGCCCGGGCGATGCCAATACCGAGGGAAAATAGAAGAAAAAGAGCCGCCCCGAGGCGGTTTGGGAGGGTAAAACGCATCTCTTGTTTTAGTAGCAAACGGCGCACCAATCGCGCGGCGTTCCATTTGACATCGAGTGACATTCTAAGAGACGAGTCGGAGGTGACGGCACTTCGCGAAGGAATCGACTACTACCTGGACGAGAACGGACTCCTCGTTTTCAC
>JAYVXM010000394.1:0-4930 GCA_043785205.1 Bdellovibrionales bacterium | reverse complement strand
GCGGTCTGGCCGTACGTGATCGAAGGATCCGCGGTGAAACCCGGCGTCCACGTGAACCCGAAGTTGCGCGAATAATCCTTATTCAACTCGACGACGTGGACAACGAGGCGAACGAGCTTCTCGTTCTTCTTCGGCGGTTGGGGGTTCAATACGATAAAGTTATAAACGTAATCCCGCCGGGCAAGGCTCGTCGCCGTCGGATCATTGATCGCGAGCTGATTTCCGGGGCGGACGTCCGGGAAATAAAGGCGCGCGACCTGTTCCGCGCGGCGGGCCTGGTCGAGCTGGTCGACGGTGCCTTCGAGAAAAAGGAGCCCGTTCACGATCCGGGTCTTCACGTTCGGCGCGAAGGCGGAAACGTCCTCCTGGATCTTTTTGGCGAGCATCGTCAGCGCGAGCGGCGCGAGTTTCGCGAGGAGAAGCACGCTTTCGGTGTATCCCTTTTGGTTCGTAACCGCGCGGAGACGCGCGTAATCGTCCGAGGTAAAGACTTCGCCGTCGATGACGATATTGGATCCGACCACTTTTACGTCGATCCCTTCGACATCGCGAAGAAGTTCGCGAATTTCTCCGGCTCGGCGAAGGAGGTTCGTTTGGGTGACGACGACGTCGAAAATGATCTTGATCGTGCCTTCGCCGTCGCGGACGGTGACGGTGGTTTCGCCACCCTTAAGCGGCTTGAAGATGATCTGCCGGCGTTGTTCGCCGATCCGGACGGTGGTGACCGCCGTAACTTGAGTATTCCCGACCTGAATCGCGGCGGGCGAGTTATCGACGTCGAAATCGAGATCGACGACCTTATCTTCACCGGTCGAAAGCAGAACCCGACGGCGGTCGGCCTTCGCTTCCGATATATCCTTCGTCAGCCTGGATTTCCGGTAGGGCTCACGTGCTTTCTGGGTCTTCGTGACGGGCTTCCCGATTTCGACGGGAATACTTTCTCCGCCCACCGACGGTAAATCTCCCGCGTTCGGTGCCTCGCCGGCCGCCTCGCCCACTGCGGGCGCCTGGGCGGTGTCCGCCGCGATCGCACATGGAAATACCGAAAGCCAACTCAGAAGAGTGGCGACGGCGGTTTCGAAAGTGCGGTATTTCCGAAAAGGCATCATCGTCTTGGCTGACTAGCGGTGTTCCGCTGGATTCTTCCGGCGTCGCCGCCGAGGATATCGCTCATCATCGTCGACCCGAAGTTTTTCCGTTCGGTGTCGTCGTTGTTCCGGAGAACGAGCGTCAGTGCATTTTCGCCGTTGCCGGCCACGAGGGCCACGACCTGGGCTTGTTCGGGCTCGACTTCGATCGTCACCGTGTCGTAGCTCGAGTCTTCGTTCAGCGACTTGTAGTTGGCCTTATTCCCGTCCATCTCGATTTTACGAGGAATATTGTTCGTGACGTTCTGACCGACGGAAAGCACGACGACGTCCTGAAGGATCGTTTTCGAGATCTTCCCTTCTTTGCCCCCGCCCATGTCGAGGACGGCGATCACGTCGATGCGATCGCCCGGTTTGATGAGTTTGGATACCGAGGATTGATTTGAGACCGTCATGGCGATCGCCCGACGACCGGGCGCCACTTGGGGCGCGAGTCCGGTCCGGATCCCCGGCTCGGTGATCTTGTTGTAGGTGATTTGCTCACCCTTCTTTATCGGAACGATCGCGACTGTCCCGACGATCGTCCGAAGACTCTTCTTGGTTTCTTCGTCGTCTTCGGAACCTTCCTTCATCGGTCTCTCGAATACGATGGCGGACGGCTCCTTGAACGTCTTGGGAATCTCGTCCAGTTGGAGCATCTCTTCGGTAATCGTCTGGGTCTCTTTAATATCGGTCTTTGCTTTGAGAATAAGGATCTTCGTACCGTAACGCGTTTTCGCCCGGTCCTCGACGTCCCCGACCCAGCTCGACACCAGGAAAACGGCGATCGCGGCAATCAGTAGCGCCATCGTCATCGCTCGGTTATTCATCTCCGCTCCCCTTCATTCGCTGCCGACGATCACTCGTCCTGGCCTTTGCAAAAATCAAACACCGTATTCTCGCCGATGCTTTCGGACGTCACCGGCTTCAAACCTTGACTCGTCACGATCGCATTTGTTTGCGTACAAAGGGCCACCGTCGTTCGGACGCGAACCTTCGCACGATCGATCGGCTCGCTTTGGGAAGGTCCATCCGGGGCGTCTTTACCGCCGCGTACGACCGTCTGCGTGCTCGCCGTGGCCTTGCCGCCGGTGTCATCCACCGGCGTCTCGGCCATCCCGATCACCATCCGATTGAATCCGTACTGAACGAACTGGTCCCCGGAGGTTCCATACGTCCGAAACGAAAGCCGCGGATAGTGCGGGCTGTTGAAAGCGAGCCAGAGCGCTTGGGCGCGCGCGTATTTCTGGTTCACGATGGACATTTGGATCACGGTGTTCGATCGCACCATGACGACGATAAGACCCAAGAGAACGGGAAGCATGAAAACGAATTCGAGCACACTCTGTCCGCGCTCCCGGTGCAATGAATGCAGGTCGGGCCGCGCCGATTTTAGTCTCGAAAGCGATCGTCTCATGGCCAGCGCCCTAGCAGCCATTATCAATCTGTCCTTTCAACTGGCGCATCGTCGCCAGGCAATCCTGGTAAGTCGGGTCTCTTCCGAGCCAGCTTTCGCTCGTTAAGACGGCCTGACCCTTCGATGCGTCGGGAGTCGCCCCCGGCCGCCCAATGGGCAGCACGAATAAACGGCTCCTAAATGTATATCGGACTCCCTGCATCCAACTTAAGTCGTAGTTCGCAGGATCGAACGTGGGCCCGCCTCCGATCGACGAGCCTTTGACGGTGTCATCGTTTCCCTGAAATCCTTGGGCGATCATCGGAAATCGATCGTCATTCGAAACGACGCCTCGCTTCACCATTCGCGTCAGGACGTCCTTCGCGCGCTGAATTTGATCACTTTTGGAAACGCCGCCGGAGAGGTAGGCCCTCGCCGACATAAAAGTGGCGTACTGGACGTAGTTTCCCCATGAGAGGACGAGCGAAAGCTGGATAAAGAAAAAGAGGAGACCGAAAACCAGGAAAATCGATAGAGCGAACTCGACGAGTGACTGCCCCGATTCTCGTCGCGGTCCCCGTAAAATTTTCGACGTTTTTTTCGCTCCGCCCATCCAATGCCTTTCCGCTTTACCGCGGATTAATGAAGAGCCTGACTTTTCCATCGATCACCGCGCGCGGGTGATTCTCCGGAGTTCCTTCGTCGAATCCTTTCGCCTTGGGATTTCCGTACTTATAGGTCGCGGCGTACGAACCGACGATGGGACCCGATAGTTTTTCCGCGAGATTCGCCTTGTCGATCACGGTCATGAGTCCCATGTAGAACGAAACGATGATCGTCAGGATCAAAATGTATTCGATCGCCGCCTGACCGGACTCGTTCCGCCGCATCGTCATTCTCTTTAGTTCCATGGAGCGATCCCCCAACGAACGAGCGGATTATCGAACCAGAGCCAGACGGCCGCGATCGAGATCGAAACTCCGAAGGGCATTTTGAGGGCGGGATCCGCTTTTGGAAATTCCGTTTCGAGATTTCTCGACGCGAAAGTCAGCAAAAACCGCCAAAATTTGTGTAAAAATGGACGAAGACGCCCCTTGGCCGCGAGCGTAACCGCGGCGAGAATGCCGCCTACCATCAGGGCGAGAAGCGAGAGATCCGCTACATAGGCGATGCCGTTCCGTCCGGTAAGGGTCGCGGCGCCGGCCAGCGCGGAAAAGGACATCACGAGCTTCACGTCGCCGGCTCCGAGAATCTTCAGTCCCCACATCCACCCGAAAGCGATGAACGCGAGCACGATCCCTACGAAACCGAACACGAGTCCCGGAAGTCCGGTCGCGAAAAATGAAATGAGAAGTCCGACCACCATCGCCGGAAGCGTGAGCCAATTGAAAATCTTGCGATAACGGAGGTCAGTGACGATCGCGGTGAGCGCGACGAACCCGATCCAAACCCCGACCCATTCAATTTTGGTAGACAGTTAGAGGAGCCCTCCCCGTTCGGAGGTCCTTTTCCAGCTGGCCGCCCAGCTTAAGAACCCCGCTATCCAGAGCACTCAGGATACCACGGGCGAGTAATCCAGCGGCAACCAAGGTGCCGCTGAGAACGAGAACGTACTCGATGACCGCTTGGCCATCCTCGTCTCGGAAAAATTTTACTAGGAAATTTTTGACGGGTTCGGCCATCGAAGCCTCGCGCTAAATTACATCTGGTCGAACTGTTTCAGATCTTCGCCGAGCTTATCGACGCGCTGACCGATGAGTTTCCCGACCTGATCTTTGAACTTCATCGCGATCATTACGACCACGGCGAGAATGAGAATGTATTCCGTCGTGCTCTGACCGGATTCTTCGCGAATGAATGCGCGCAGAAATTTGCCAAGGTGTTGTTTTGCCATAACGTGACCGTTCCTTCTCAGAGTCCTATCGGCCATACGACCCGGGGACTTGACCCCCGAAACTCGACCCCGGGCGAGGAACACCCCTTCTTCCTAGTTTAACGATAATTGATGAAAATAGTCAATTAATGAAAGTCCGCCAATATACTGTATCTAAAGCAAAATATGGCCTGTGTCATTTTTTACCTAGTTTCTGTTGACCAATCCGTGCGGGCTCGTCAAACTCTTTTCAGCTGCAGAGAGTCAAACTCTGCGGACCGGGATGGATCCCGAAATACCGATCAGGAGGATCGCACATGAAACGCATGACCCAATCGTTCACGCATTTTCTGCATTCGTTCTTAAACGCGTGCTTACTCAGCCTGGCGCTGACCTTCTTCCTCGTCGCCACCGACATCGCGATGACCCGACTGAGCGGGATCCTCTCGGCATAAGTCCGATCAGAATCGGAGAAAAGCGAACGTCGCATTTTCGTGGAAAGTGCGTGCCTTCAGGAATTCTTCGGGATCGAAA
>JAYVXM010000393.1:0-4946 GCA_043785205.1 Bdellovibrionales bacterium | reverse complement strand
ACGATCGTCGGCTTCATTTCCCTCGACGTTTCCGACCTTCAGATCATCCGCCGCTTCGGAACGCTCGCCGCCCTTGGCGTAGGCCTCGAGTGGATCGTCAGCTTCATGATTCTTCCCGCCGCGGCCAAGGCCTGGCCTCGCCTTCGGAATTGGACGAATCCCGATCAAGCGCCGCTCTTCCGCGCGTTCGAATGGGTCGGCGATTTCCGCTTCGCGAAGCCGATCACGCTCGCGCTCCTCGTCGTCTTCCCGCTCGCCGCGATCGCGAGTCGCCACCTCCTCATCCAGGACGTGCCGGACCGAACGTTTCCGGAAGATCACCCCTTTTCCGAAACCTATCGCTACCTCCACCGCACCCGCGATATCCAGTCCTTCGGGCAGATCCTCTTCGACCCGAAGATCGACCGCGATCGCCGCAATGGGATTCTCGAGAAGGTCCGGAAGAATCCGATCGTGAGCTCGATGGAAGACCCGAGCCAGGCGGTCGAGTACATCGGGCGGAAGTTACCGGACGACGGCCATCGGAGCGGGCTCGCGAGCGAAGCCCAGCTCACGGGCTGGTTGAATCGTTATTTTTCGAGCGGCGGGTATGCGCGCGCGTTCGCGTATTTCAACACCTCCCGGATCGAAAGCGTGAACGCCCTCCGCCGGGAAATCGAAGTCCTCTGCCCGGCGAACGAATGCGCGCTCACCGGCAGCGGAGTCGCCTACGCCGAATTCGGCGACCGGATCCGCTCGACGCTGCTCAATAGCCTTTTCGTCAGCGTCGGACTCGTCGCGGCGATCCTCCTCTACCTCATCTGGCAGACCGGCGCGATGGCGGCGGCCGTTCCGCTCCTCGTTTCCGCCCTCTGGGGCCCGGCGCTCATGCTCACCCTGATCGGCTTTCTCCAGGTTCCGATTTACTTCGTCACCTGCATCTTCGCCGGGGCGCTCGTCGGCCTCACGGGCGACAATACGATCCAGTACCTCTTCTTCGGCCGGCGCGAGGGAACGCTCTCCGCTAGCCTGAAAAAGCTCGGACGGGCGTCGCTCCTCGTGAGCGTGCTTATGATCGGGCTTTGCTCGGTGTTCATGCTTTCCCAATTCTCCGCGCCGAAACTTCTCGGGCTTCTGCTCGGGGGCGGATTCTTCGCGGCATTCGTCGGGGATTATTGGATCCTGAAGGGCTTGCTCAAAAAGGAAAAACGATGACGAAGACGATCCACCTCTGCGAAATTCCGAATGCCGAAGCGCGAGCGTACGTCGCGACCGGGGCGCCGGTCATCGCCTATTTCAATCCCGTCGAATACCACGGCCCCCACCTTCCACTCGATACTGACACGATCCTCAGCCAGGGCGTGATCGCGGAAACGTGGGAGAAACTTCGCGCGGAAGGCGGCGACTGGCCGATCCTCGTCTACTCAAATCTCCGGATCGGGTGCGGCGCGGTCCCGACGAACGGGACGGTTCACCACCGATACGCCGACGTGAAGCGGATGATTCTCGATACCTGCCACGGAATTCGGGCGCTTGGCGCGAAGCGGGCGATCCTTGCGACTTTTCACGGCGAACCCCACCATAATATGGCGATCGATGACGGCGTAAACCTTCTCCGCTCGTGGGGGATCGCCTCGTTCGCGCCGATGAACGTCGTCATGACGGAAAGCGTGGAGCTCGAGCTCGAAACGTACGCGCCGATTTTCGCGACGATCGATGACGAAGATCTGCGGAAGCGCTGTCGAGACGGTTTTCCCGCCGACTTCCACGGCGGATTTTTCGAGACGTCGCTCATGCTTCATTGGCGGCCGGAAGCGGTGGCCGCGAACTGGACCGAAGTGCCGCCCTGTCCGCCTATCGGGACGTCGCCCTCGTTCGTCGCCGCCGCCCGATTCTTCCGAGCGCGCGGAAAGAAGAAGCTCGCGCGCGAAATCGAGTTCGCCCATTCCGGACTCGAGTGGTCGAAGCTTCGACCAGTGACCGGATACACCGGATACCCGGGCCTTGCGAACCGGAAGGCCGGGCGTCTCTTCGCAGAACGGATCAGCGATCTCGTCGCGCGCGCGATGCGCGACTACTTTATCGACTCCGTTCCGCCGCCGGAGCCGATCCTGAAATGGGTGCGGAAACTTTCGTTCGACGGTCGAATCGGATAGAAAGGTTCATATGATGGATTTTTTTCCTCTCTTTTTCGTGGCGTTCTGGATCAGCATCACGGTCCTGCTGGGATTCGTTTCGGGTTGGTACACGCTCATGAAGCGATTCCCGGATCGGGGCGAAACGGCGCGGGTGACGCTTCGGGCCCAGTCCGGAAGTGTAGGCGCCGTGCGGATGAACGGGATCCTCAAACTCGAAGCTTGTCCCTCGGGGCTTCGCGTCGGCATTCTTCGCGTCTTCGGTCCCTTTTCCCGCGCCTTTTTCGTGCCCTGGGACCAGATTTCCGTTCAGCGTAGGAAATCCTTTTTCCAGCCGGTCGCCGAATTGAATATCGGGACGCCTTCCCTGGGGAAACTCGTCCTTCCCGACTACGTGGCGAATCGCTTCGCGCGAGAAGTGCCGGAGTGCTGGCCGGAGACCGAGGCGCCTCCGGCCCCGGCGCGGAGGGCCGTCGTCGGAAACGTCTTCCGAATCTGGGCGGTCCAGACGGCGTTCGCCTCGGCTTTTTTTCTCATCATCCCGAGGGTCGTCGGGCCGGAGGTTCCCCATCCGCCGGTCGCGGTCGCCATCGCGTTTCCGGCGGTGGCCTTCGGGCTCGTCGCGCTCGTGCGCTACGCTCGGGGTCGCGGACCTTGATACGACGAGCAAAACCGCCAAAAAACCGCTACCCGGAGCCGTATGAATATCGCCTTGGTCCGCGGCGCGAACCAAGTCAGAATTCGAATCAACCCCTATTTGGAGTCCCACCCCATGAATCAAATGACCGTGCTTCATCGCCTTTTCGAGTGGTCCGAAGAAACTCCGAACGCTCCCTCTCAACGGTACCGGCGAAACGGCCAGTGGGTCGAGCTCTCGGCTCGCGAATATCGCGACCGCGTCTTCCATTTTGCGGTGTTCCTGGAAAGCCGGGGCTTCACCGCCGCCGATAGCGCATGCATTTTTTCTTATAATTCCGCTGAATGGGCCCACTTTCACCTCGCCGTCATGCTCATCCGAATGAAGACCGCGGGGCTCTACCCGAACGCCACCGCTAAGGATTGTCACTACATCCTCGAACATACGGAGTGCTCCGCGTTTGCCGTCCAGAACAAGGCGTATTGGGACAAGTCCTCCGTCGCCGGGAGCGGCCATCCCGAAAAAATCCGCCTCATTATCGTTTTCGAAGGGGACTCGAGTTTCTCTCCGAAAGCCGTTTCCTATGCGGACGCGATCGCCGAAGGAAAGCGTCTCGCCGGCGGGAAATCCTTCCGCGATTACCTCGACCGGATCCACGCGACCGATCCCGCCTTCATCGTTTACACTTCCGGCACGACGGGGACCCCGAAGGGCGCCCTCATCTCGCACGACAACCTCGCCTTCGTCACCGACGCGATGACGGCCCGCTGGAAACTTCCGTTCGCGGACGGCGCTCTTTTTTCGTTCCTGCCTCTCTGCCATGTCGCGGAACAGATTCACTCGATCGGTGTCGCACTTTCGCGGCGTTATCTCGTGAACTATTGCTCGGCCTTCGAAAACGTCTCGAAAGAGATTAGCGAAGTCGCTCCGACGCTTCTCCTCTGCGTTCCGCGAGTATGGGAGAAAATGATGGAAGGAGTAGTACACAAGCTCGAGAAGGCGGGTGGCGTCTCCCGAGCGCTAGCGAAATGGGCTTTCGCCGTTGGCGCCGAAAATTCGCGGACCCGCCGAATCGGCAAAGGACTTTCGCCGGCGGCGAGCGTTCGCGGAAAGATCGCCGAAAGGGTGATATTCGCGAAAGTGAAGAAAGCGCTCGGCCTCTACCGCGCGAAGATCGTCGCGAGCGGAGCGGCTCCCCTACCCGGTCACGTTTCGGAATGGTTCCGTTCGATCGGCATCGACATTTACGATACCTACGGTGCAACCGAGGCCGGGATCATGTGCGCGACGGTTCCCGGTGAAAAGTCGGACGGGACCGTCGGCCGTGCCCTCGACGGCTCGCAGGTCCGGCTCGCCGACGACGGTGAGATCTGCTCGAAGGGCCGAAACATCTTTCTCGGCTACTTCAAAGACGAGGCCCAGACCCGCGGCGTCCTCGTCGACGGCTGGTATCACACCGGCGATCTCGGTGCGATGACCCCGGAAGGACACTTGAGGATCGTCGGCCGGAAAAAAGAAATCATGAAAACGTCGGGTGGGAAGATGATCGCGCCAGTGCCGATCGAGGAACGACTGAAAGAAGCGGCGATGATTTCCCAGGTCTGCCTCGTCGGCGATAACCGGAAGTTCGTTTCCGCGCTCGTGACTCTGTCCGAATCAGTTCTCGAGGAAATCCGTGCCGAGAACAAAGCCGTGAAGCACGGTCTCGTCGTCGACTCCGCGATCCTAAGCCAGGTCGAGCGGGAAGTCGCCCGAGTGAACGGAAACCTCGCCGGCTTCGAACAAGTGAAGAAATTCTCCGTGATCGACCGCGAGTTCTCAATCGCCGACGGCGAAATGACCCCGACACTGAAGATGACACGCCGGGTGATCGAGGAGAAATTCAAAGCCATCGTCGATCGGATGTACGCGGGCCCTTAGGAGAACTGGAGAACCGGAGAACCGAACCCATTAAAAAAGGCGCCGCACTTGCGTACGACGCCTCTCTATTGGCTGGCCAGGTAGGACTTGAACCTACGACCAGTCGGTTAACAGCCGACTGCTCTACCACTGAGCTACTGGCCAACAGTGTCCAAACGCTAAGTTTAGATTTCCCAGAAACTAAACGACCCCGCTCCCTTTGTCCACCTTCACGCGATGCGTTAGCGATGTGGAATCCAGTCGCCCTCAATCGCGAGGTAAGTCATGAGCCCGAG
>JAYVXM010000392.1:0-4965 GCA_043785205.1 Bdellovibrionales bacterium | reverse complement strand
GCGAGCGCGAGAATCGTAAGTGTCGGATTCGCCGCACCTGACGTCGGAAAGACGCTACACCCCGATATATAGAGATTGTCGACGACATGCACGCGCAGATCCGCGTTCACGATGCCGTGTTTCGGACTCGCGGACATCCGCGTCCCGCCGATATGGTGGTCGCCGGGGAACATTCCGGAGGCCTGCCCATGTGGCCATCGATCCGCGCCGCCGGTCAACTTCGCGGCGAGCCTTACCCGCGCCCCCCGCTCCTCGAGGTACTCTTTCAATAGCGCGAGACCCGTTCGGAGGGTTTCTTTGTCCTTTTGGGCGAGCGTCCAGTCGACCACGGTGCGGGGCTGACCGAATATCGGGTCGACCCGACCGGGCGAAAGACCGATCCGGCTTTTCTCGTTCGGCGCTTGTTCGAAAGTGAAATTAAAAAACGCGCGAGTTTCGGAGTCGAAATTCAAAACGCTTCGGAAGTTTCCGGTCTTCATCTTCCGAAGCGCGGCGTCGGTAGGCATGAGCACTCCGAACGCGTGAAAAGAACACGGTCCTCGCGGGCCCGTCGCGCCGCTCGGAAGAAGCCCGCGCCCCTGAATGCGAACCGGACTCGGAGTATGAAAGGCGCGAATCGACGGGTCCACGCCCTTTTCGAAAAGCGCGACGCCCCCGAGATCGAATGCGGGATGAAGCATGAACCCGCGCCCGAGCATGTCCGCGGAGTTGTTCCCGAGGTTCTCCGAGAGCTGGAGGAGGCGGACCGATTCGATCCCGCCCGCCGCGAGCACGTATTTCCGCGCGCCCACCCGAAACCGTATCCCCGCCGTTCCGGACGCGGGATCGATCGTCGCGCATTCGAGGCCGGTCACGTGATCTTTCCGAAGGCTCGATTCCACTTTCAGTACGTTCACGTTGAAAAGGACCGTCACGTTTCTGGCCGCCGCGAGAGTTCCTCCCCACCGTACCTGAAACTTCGTGATTTGGTCGTCGAACTGGCAGCGAATCGTAGTCGGCCGTACTCGGTCGCTCGGGCGGACTTCGAAGGGTTTCCCGCCGAGCGAGTGGGACCAAAAGTCGAGATCCTCGTAATTCAACGGTCCGTAGTTACCGAAATAGTTCGCGCTTCGGTAGTAATCGAGGAGTTCCTCGAGCGCGATCGGCCAACCGTGATTTCGATACGGCGGCCGGGCACGAAAGTCGGCGGAATCGAAAGTCCTCGACCAAAAAGTGAAGTGGTTCGTCGTGCCGCCATACATACGAAGGCGCGACTTCGTCCCGAAAGTGGGTTCGGCCCGCTTGATGAACGCCGAGCTTTCGGTTTCATAAAGCGTTTGACGGTTCCCGGAGGGAAGTCCATGATCTTCGGGTAGGCCGCTTTCGAGAACCATTACTTTCAGTCCGGACGGAATTAGTCGAATCGCCATCGCGATCCCTGCCGCCCCGGCGCCGACGATGCAGACGTCGTAATCCCTCAGCTCCGCGCCGTTTTTCAGCTCATCCGCCCGTCGGTACATTACGGCCGATTATCGCGGCCGCCGGGAGGATATTTCAAGTCCCTTCGTCGCCGATCTGTGTTCCTTCCGTCCTTGACGGGGCCGGGACCGCCGGTGAAGATGCCTAGAACTACCGTTCGAGGAGAAAAGAAATGTCCTGGAAAATTCCGGCGCCGGACGACTTTCCGGAACTCTCCCCCGCACTGCGGGGTCGTCTCTTTTCCAGAAATTTCGATTTTCAGTCCGCGCGCACGCTGATCTGGCCGATTCGGGCGAACATCGGAGACCACATCATCGACTTCGAACTCATCCTCGCGCTGCGGAAGCTTCTTCGTACTCGCGGAAATCGCTCGGAAGTCGTTCTCTGTCTGGATAAGGATAAACAGGATTTCTTCGGTCGTTTCCTCGCCGTGGCGAAGATCGTCCACCAGTTCACGAATTTCGAGGAATTGAATCGTATTCGCGCGAAATATCCGCCCGTCGACCTCTCTTATATGGAGGGATTTAACCTTTACGGGTGGATGCCCTTCGGATCGATGTGGGATTCGCGATGGGCGGCGCTCGGCCTGCCCGGTCGATTCACCCCCGCCGGGCTCGGCGCGGCGGCGCCGAAACTTTCCGCGGCGCTGAAAAAGGAAGGGAAGGACGCGAAAAGGATCGCGGGAATTAAAAAACCATACCTTCTTTTTTCGCCCGACGCGAACTGGAACCGGGACAAGGAGTGGCCGATCGAATGTTGGCACGCGCTTCTCGATCGGGTCGAAAAAGAGCTCTCGTTCGAGGTCGTCGTTCTGTTGGGGACTTCCAAAGTTCCCGACTGGAAAGACCGTTCAGTCCGCGTCTACGACTATTCCGGCATCGAAGGAAGCGACTTTCTCCGATTGCTCGCGCTCATCGACGGTGCGAAAGCGGTCGTCACGATCGACGCCGGTCCCGCGCACGCCGCCGGATTCATTGGAAAGCCGGCGGCGGTCCTTTTCGGCGAGACCTCGCCCGTGATCTGGGGCCACCGAAACAATGTAAATCTCCGGATCACTACGGATCTTCGAAAAATCCGTCCGGACGACGTACTTCGCGTACTCCGCGACCAACTCCTGGCATTCGCGACCCACTGAGCATGGAGGTCGCGGAAATATTTGCCGAGCGTGTCGCGCTTTCCCGGAATGCGCCCGGCTCGTCAAGGGACTAGGTCGGCCGGTCAGGCCGCTTTTTTTAGAAAGTTTCGGGAGACTTCCAAGCCGACCAAAAATTCATCGAGACTAGAGCTCTCGTCAAGCATTTTTCGACACTGCGCCACGAGTCGGCGGTCTTCCGCGGTGGACTTTCGACCACAAAAATCATCGACGTAAAGGAGATTTCCCGGGAAGTCGTAGAGACCAAGAACCGGCGCCCATTTCGACCTTTCTAACCGGTCATGCAGGGCACGCAAGTCGACTTTCTCGCCGGCGCGGCGGCGTTCGTTAACCTCGGATAGGACGAGGTAGCGATTGAACATCTGGTCGACGGCTTTTTTATACACTTCAAACGGTGAGCGCGCGGCCTCGGTGATCACGGCGGTCAGGTTTTTCGCATGATTCGCGCGAAGGGCACCGCGCGCGACTTCGGTCTGGAGTTTGTAGACTTCGAGCAATTCCACGCCGGACTGAGAGTTCTGCTTTCCGCTCCGCACGCTGGCGGCGAAAAAATAGAGATCGAGACACGAGGCGATGGCTTCGGAAAGGAGGGTGAAGTGCGGACGTCCCTCGAGGGAACCTCCGAAGCGGGCGACGAGCGCGTGGTGCATCCCGAGATGATAGATTTGCTTCGTGGAAACTTTCCCGCCGGGAAAATCGCGGTAGGCCACGATGTCGACGGCGCGCCAATAGAAGCGGTCCACGGATTTGACGAAGGCGACGACACTCAGTTCCCAGGAATGGAGCGGAGTATTTCGTTCGATCAACGATTGAAGCAAGCATTGAAAAGCCGGCTCGCCGAAGACGTATCCGTCGTCGACGTCCGATGCCTTGAGGGGGGGGGCCGCTTGGTGAACGCCGGCGATCCTGCCATAAATACTCCTTCAATCTAGATCGGTTGGGACCCGGCGATTCTTAAGGGGACGCCAAAAATCAGTCGGTGCGTTGCTCGTGGTTGAAAGAGCGCGGCATATGAACGATGATTGCGTCATGGCTCATCAGGATCCGATTTCTTCCGAACCGAAAGTTCGTCTCGCACTCCTTTCGTTTTTATCGTTATTAGGGGCGGGCGCGGGCGTTTACCTTTCCGGTCGCTATTATGCGCTTCACGCCGGTTCGGGCGGATCGAAATCGTTTTGCAATATCAATACGGTCATGAATTGCGACGCGGTGACGCTGTCGCGTTTCGCGGAGTTGATCCCCGGAGTTCCGCTGTCCAGTTTCGTCGCGGGCTGGTTCGTCGCCCTTTTTGTAATCGGCATCTTAGCGCGCACAGTGAGCGCGCGTCGCGAAGCGATCGCGATTTCCACGGTCATGACTGGATTTGCTTCGCTTTATTCCGTCGCCATGCTCGGCGTAATGTTCCTAGTCTTGAGAAAATTCTGCCTGTTTTGTTTAGCGATCGACGTGATCAATTTCATTCTCTTCGGGATTTGCTGGTCGATAGTGTCGGACGCGTCGAAGTCGCGTTTTCAGGGACTGCGCGCTTCGAAAGTAGGGCAATTGGCCTTGATTTCTGCCGTCGTTCTCGGCGTGAGCGTTGTCGCCCTTCGGCGAGCGGGTGACGATTCCCAGAATTCGGAGGAAAACTTACGAGCGGATATCGCCCGGGTACTCGCGAATCCTTCCCTCAAGATCGAGGCGCCGGCGAATATGCCGTTTCTGGGGTCGCCCGACGCCGAAATCACGATTTATGAGTTTTCCGACTTCCAATGCCCGCATTGCCGGCACGCGGCGATGATCTTGGATCAACTCCTCGAACGGCATGCCGGAAAACTCAAAATCGTATTCATGCCTTTTCCGCTCGATCCCCAGTGCAATCGCCTCCTGACCCACGGGGTGCACCTTCTCGCGTGCGAACTTTCCCGGAGCGCCTATTGCGCGGCTAAGCAGGGTAAGTTTCGCGAAGTCTACGGCAAGATCTTCGAAGATCAGGATTTCCTGGATGCGGACTCCGCGAAAAAAATCCCCGGTGAATTCGGCGTCGATCCATCCACGCTCAAGACATGCATGGATTCCGAAGAGACGAAAAAAGCCATATCCGCTTCGATCGAAGAGGGAATCCGGCTCTACGTCCAAGCGACGCCGGGCCTCTTCATTAACGGAAGATTCGTCAGTCGCGTACTCCCGCTGGAAGCCTGGGACGAAATCATTACGAAACTGAAGTGAGCGGCGAGTGGTAGCCTCGGCAGGGTTTGCGCCTGCATCTTAACCCTGAAGGGGTTCTGTCCTAGTACATTAGACGACGAGGCTTGCCTGAAAGTTAAAGAATATTCGGAGCGACGTCCATTGGAATCCGAGAGGCCGAAATCGAA
>JAYVXM010000391.1:0-4989 GCA_043785205.1 Bdellovibrionales bacterium | reverse complement strand
GTGCCCATGAGCATCGCGAAGCCGGCGGGATTCGCTTCGGCGGCGCCGATGTTGAAGGGCAGCGCGACTGTCGCGCCGGCCATGCCGATCACCGTATCGTCACCCCGCACGGCCGAGTTCCACCCGGTGTACGGTTTCGTTCGCCGCCCGTAAGGAAACACGGGCGTCGCCGCGAACACGGTCGAAGCCACGAACAGAGAGAGAATCCCGACGAGGATCGGTAGGGCGGGGCGATTCATCAGGTGGGTTCGTTTTTTCCGGGGCATGGGGTAAGGAGCATTATGCATCTTACGGGCTCCCGGCCGTACTGCTAACTCGCCCAAGCTGCGGAAATTCCGAGTTCGCGCCGGTAACGTGCGAAACATCGCGCGCCCGCGCTCAGGCGCATGAGCGCTCCCTCGGCGATCGAATGGGCACATTCGGGACGGATTTTCAGGAGCGGGAGCAGCGCCTCCCGATTCCACTGGATCGAATGCTGGAGATCGAGCGTCGAATGAAGAAGATAATATCGCTGTCCAACCGGACTGATTCCGAGCCGTTTCAAACCTTCGTAGACCATGCGAGCCCGGCCCGGCGCCGTCAGTTCGACGGCCCCGAGGCATCCGAGCGAATGAAACGCGAAGTTCCGGTTCGACGCGAGCCCGACCATCAGGTTACCGAGTGCGAGCGATTCCGGAACGACGGCTTCGATTTCCGGGGAAGTGATCTTCATTTCATCGGCGAGCGCGGCCAGCATCGCTCCGTGCATTCCCCGTTCCGATCCGCGACCGACCTCGTCCCAATAATTTCGCGCGAGCTCGAGTTTCACCGGCGTCGGCATGCGCACTTGCGTGAGCGCGACTAAATCATCGAACCCGGCTTCGCCGGCGATTTCCTGACGGATGAACCAGCGCATCTCCTCGAGATTCGCGGTCGTCGCGAGCCATGGAAACAATACATCGCCCTGCCCTGGCCCAGCATCACGGAGTTCTTCGAACCACTCGACAAACGCCTCGGCTTCGCTCGGCGCCTTCGCCGCGCGGGTACGTACGGCCTCGAGTTCGCTCTGGAGATATTCGAGTTCCGCCACGCGATATTCAAGCTCCCGACGGACAATCTTGGCTGAGTCCTCCAGAAAATGCGCGCCGCAAACCGGCGTCAAACGTCGCCGATTGAAGCGCGTCAAGTCCTTTTGAAATTCGGAAGTATGAAGCCGTGGAATTTCCATACCGCCTTCGTTCGCAATTAAGATGCCGCGAAAAATGCCACGCTCGCGGCCGTCCGTGGGGGTAAAGGAGATTTAACCCGTGGCATAAGATTCGCAAATCCACTGAGTCTCACTTTTTCACGATGAAAAATGCCCCAGGGGTGGCGCTCATGAAAATTCAAACAATCCGTACGATCGTCGGTCCAAACACCTTTCATCGCAACGCGGTCCTCCTCATGACCCTCGATCTCGAAGATCGCGCGGACACCTCCAGCGACGCTCTACCCGGATTTAACGAACGCCTCGTCGCGCTTGTCCCGGGTTTGCGCGAGCACCGTTGTTCGCCGGGCTATGTCGGAGGTTTCGTCGAGCGTCTCGAACGGGGAACCTACTTCGCTCACATCATCGAACATGTCGCCCTCGAGCTCTCAGGGCCGGCGGGAATCGAAGTCGGCTTCGGAAAGACGGTTTATGCCGGCGCCCCGGGCATCTACCAAATCGCCGTCCGATATCGGGCGGAGAACGCCATGAAATATCTTCTCGAATCGGCGGTCGCGCTCGTCGAAGCGTGCGCCCGGGCGACCCCGTTCGATATCTCCGCGACGACTCTCCGAGCGCGCGAGATCGCCGAAGGCGAACGCCTCGGACCGAGCACGCAGGCGATCGTGGACGCTGCGATTCGGCGCGGGATTCCGTGGCGACGGGTGAACACGGACAGTCTGATCGAGTTCGGCTACGGGAGCCGGCGAAAACGCATTCAGGCGACCATCACCGGCGTTTCGAGTCACATCGCCGTGGAGATCGCCCAGAATAAAGACCTCACGAAAGCGGTGCTCGCCCGGATGGGACTACCGGTTCCGCGCGGAACGGTCGTCGACCACGCGGACGCGGCGGTCGAGGCGCTCGAGGGCTTCGGCGGCGCGGGAACGGTTTCGAGATCCGCACTCCGCGCGGAAATCGGTATACTGCGCGGAAAGTTTTGCTCGCGACCGGAGTCGCGGACGTGGATCCGATTCTCGAAAACCTGTCCGTCCTCCGACGTAGCGGCGCTCTTCGTTACTGCTCGATCTGCGACGGTTACGAGATGAAAGGGAAGCGCATCGCCGTTTTCGCGAAGGACGACGCCGGCCTCCAGAAGGCGCTCTTCCTCACCAACTGGACAAAAAAAATCGATATTCTTGCGCCGACGGACTTCGAGCCGACCGCGACCCGTCGCCGCCAGCTCCGCAATGTCGGGCTGAATCTCGTCCGCTCGGACGCGGTGACGCTCAAACGGTCCCCGGGCGGGGACTCGATCGTAGTCGGGGTCGGGGGACAGGCCCCCCGGGAATGCGCCGTCGCCTATGTCGAACTCGGTTGTCAGGTGAAGGACCGGGCCTTCGCGAATTTGCGTGGCTTGAAGACAGCGGAGGGCGGGTTCATCGTCGCCACCGCCGAACAGCGCACCTCGATCCCTGGACTTTACGCCGCCGGCGACTGCGTGAATCGACTTGGTCAAGTCTCGGTCGCGCTCGGACAGGCCGCGATCGCGGCCACGAATATTCACGAGGAGTTAAACCATCGCTGAGTTTCGGATAAAGGGCGGGCCGCCTGAACGGAGGCTAGGCACTCGTCACGTCGAGTGAACCTCATGCGTGCAGTTCCAGTTCTGTTTGATGCGATTTCCCGGGATTCGAAGAGCGCGCGCGAACCCGAGGCATTCCGATTTTCCGAGCACGTGATCCGCGCGGAGGCGATCGGAGCAAGTCGCGAGAAGATCGTCCGCCTTTTCGTCGCTCGCGATCGGCGCCGCCAGACGTGCGCACGCCGCCAACCCGAGGTCCGACCGAAAATGATCCATGCAGTACCAATCCGGCCCGAGTCCCGTTTCGGTTCGGAAGGACGCGGTCGCCGCGACGCACGCGCTCAGGGAGCGGAGCTCTGCCTTCGACCGCTCGAAACAATTCCAGCGCGCGTCTTCATCCGATCGACCCGTCGGCAAGAAATCGACGCTCGAATAGCACGCGCGCAGCGAAACGGGGAGCGGATCGTCGGGGAGACCGAGACTCGCGAGCACTTCGTAGCGGGCGCGCCCGCCGCGCGGAACCGCCGTCGCCTGCGTGCGCCTTTCCGTATCCGACCAGCGTCCCGTCATCGAACGAAGCGCTTCCCGTCCGAGCTCGCCCGGAGCGTGCGACCAGTTCCGCAGCGCCGCTCGCGACTCCGTCCCGACGGTCGTCGCGCATCCCGCCAGCCGTGCGTAGTACGGGCGTTCAGCGGCCCGGAGGTCGGAGAGCCGCGACTCCGGCACTCCGGCTCCCGGGGCTTCGCCGGCGATCGAGCAGGCTTCGTCGGTGGCGTCGAAATCGAGGCCGGCGCGGAGAACCGATTCGAGGAGTTCGCCCGTGCCCGCGAGATATTCCGGCTCCTTCAGGAATCCGAGCGCACGCTTCAGCTTCAGGATCTGGAAACGGGTCGCCGCCGTTCCGCGCGATTCCCGGAAAACACGTTCGAGGAGCTCGCGGATTTCGGCCGTCCGCCGTGAATTCCCCGAATCGACTTCCCACGCCCGGCGAAGGTCCGCGTTCGCGCTTTTTTCGAGAAGGGAATCGAGAAACCGACGGGGCCGACCGAAGGCCGACCGAAAGGCGACCACTCGGTCCTCGGAATTCTGCGCCCGCATCCCGCACGCGATACGCCGGTCGTCGGCGTCGATTTCACGCCCGGGACGCATCGTCCGGTAGGAACTGCCCGCGAACGCGGACGCGAGTCCCGCGTCCGGATCGGCCGGATTCGCCCGCAGCCCTCGCCCAAGCATCGGCCCGGCGATCGCGCCGACAGGAGCGGTGCTGGCGAAACCGGAAACGAGAGTCGAGCCGGCGAACGCGATCGCCATTCGTTCGGCGATGCTCAAGCCGAAACCGGAATAGCGCGCCGATGCGAGCGACTCGGCGAATGCGTGCGGGAATCCATCGTTCGTGAGGACGCGCACGTATTCATCGATCGTCCGGTGATCCGGTGTTTTCGCCGCGAGGGTGTTGCACGCCATTAAGTAAACCCGTTTCGCGCTGAGGATTCCCGGGCATTCGTTTCGGCAACCGGCGTCTTCCATCGCGTCGAGATCGAGGGTCTCGCTTTTCTTTTCGCCGAAAAAAACCCCGCCGAAATGCCCCGACATGAGGAGGATGTCGCAACGGATCCCGCTCCGGCAAGCGCGGCCGAACCAGTCGGAGTTGCGGTCCTTCGGCAGAAGCTCGACGAAGTTCGCTCCCGGATAGGCGCCCCGGAGCGCCGCGCTTTCGTTCGCCGAATTGAAGGTCAATGTACAAATAGTCGGCGGAGAGGCGTGCGCCGACGCCGCGAAAAAGGCCAGCCCTAGCGCGAACGGAAACTCCCGGAAGCATCGGACGAAGTAAAAAAGGAGGCACGCTGGCGGGTTCAAGGTGCCGCAAATTAACATATTTCCGACGTAAATACTCAGGAATTACGAAGGGATTCGATCTGTTTTTTAGTCTTTAAAATTAAAGCCTTACGCTGCGCAATGGCGGGGAATCCGCGGGCCGGTATGCCCCACTCGTATTGGAACCCTTTATGAATACCTATGGGCAAGGACCCGGATCCCCAGGAGAAAATAAAATGAAAAACCTTTATTACCGCGACCAGTTTCCGAGCGAAGGATTCCATCCCTCTTCCTTCGACTGGCGGGCAGCGCTCGCCGGCGCGATGGTCGGACTCCTCGTTTACATGATGTTCATGGCCCTCGGACTCGCGATCGCCAGCGGCAGCCGAACCGGCATGTTCGATCCGAACGACGCTCCGCGGGC
>JAYVXM010000390.1:0-15359 GCA_043785205.1 Bdellovibrionales bacterium | reverse complement strand
ATCGAGGCTTATTTCAACGCCGCGAACCCGATGTTCTATCCGATCTACGGCCTCGCGCTCTTTTTCGCCGGGCTTTGTATGCCGATCTCGGCCGATCTCGTCCTCCTGACTGCGGGGTATCTCGCCTACCGGGGACAGGCCGAATATGGGATCCTCATTCCGCTCGGGATCGTGGCCATCCTGACCGGCGACACGCTCATGTTCGCCATCGGCCGGAAATTCGGAAAACGGGTGATCGGAGTTTGGCCGTTTCGCAAGGCCTTCACTCCGGAACGGATCGCCCGCACGGAGATCGGCTTTCGGGAACAGGGTTATCGAGTCGTCTTCCTCGCGCGCTTCATGCCGGGGGTCCGCACGGTCTTCATGTTCACCTCGGGCACCCTCGGCCTTCGGTATTCAAAGTTCATTGCCTATAACGGCGCCGGCGCGCTCATCGTCGTGCCGCTCATGCTCCTCTCCGTGAAGGCGGTCGCCGGGAACGTTGATCTCATCCGTGCGAAACTCGAGCGCGGGCAGTGGTTCGTGTTCGCGTTGCTCGCGCTCTTGGGTATTGCCGTGTTCGCGCGGACCCGGCTCGCGCGGACCCGGAACTCAGAGCGTCTTTAGGAATTCGATCAAATCCCGCTTCTCGTCGACAGTAAATCGCTCGACGCCGTCCTTGAGGAAGATCCCTTCGTCATGGCCTCGGTTACCCATTCCCGGACGAGCGGTGTCGTACACGTATTCGGGCTTTCCTTGCCAGGCGGTCGGCACGCGGTTCCCCTCGGGATAGCCGCCACAGTCGGAATCGTAGTCGCGTTCCCGATCGATCGCTTCGCCCGCGACGTAGGCCCGCGGCCGGTCCTTTCCGGCGGTCAAGACCGCGCAGAGATTCGGAGCGGAGTTGTTATGGAAATACGGCCAGCGCGCCCAAATTCCGACGAGGGGGGGAGGAACGTAGCCGGTTTGGGTTCGGATGAGGATCCCGTTCTTTTTCGAGATTGCGAGCGGATTCAGTCCCCGCTCGAGAGAGGCCATTCCCAGCGCGCGCTGGGGGTCCGTGCCGACGTTCACGACCCGTGTTTTCTCCGGATAATGAACGGCGTCCGTCTTCAATCGATCTACGAGCGAGAGCGCCTCCGCGTCCGCTCGGTCCCAAGCCTTCGCGTAGGTGCCGTGGCAGCCGGCACAGGCGCGGTTGAAAGCGACTTGTCCCCGTTTCGCGCGCTCGACGGAGATTCGTTCCGCGGGGAAGAAGTCGGTGATTCGCGGAGCTTCGGTCGAAAAAACGGCGGTCGTGAGTTCGTCGATGATCTTCGGGTTCGCGGCCAGCCAGGCCTCGAGTTCGTGGAGGTCGGTTCCGCGACCGATTTCGTTCCAAAGGAGGTTCGTGAAGATCGGATTTCCGGAGACGACGGAGCCGTCGGAGAGCCATCGGTTCTTATACTTCACGTTCCACCAGACGGCGGGCTTCCCGTCCGCGACGAATTTCGTGAGCGGCTCCGCCTTCGGGAAGCGTTCGCGCTTCGGGTCGAACGAGGCGTAGTCGTCGTCCGCGCGATGGGCGAGGGAAATCGCGACCTGGGCGAGTGAAGTGTCGAGGCCGAGATTCGTCGGTTCCTTCGTGCCGACCGCTCCGAGGCGGCTTCGGGTCCGGGCGTAGAGCTCGGCCTCCGCGGCGGTCGTTCCGAGCACGCTCGCGAAGAGCGGCGTCGGTACGAGACGGATCGCCTTCTTCCCGAGGACGAAGGCCTCGTTCGCCCGCGAAAAGCGATTCGTCATTCCGAGGATCTTCTTCCCGAAGAGATTAGCGCTATGGCACCCGGCGCAGGAGATCGTGAACGCCTCGACGCCTTCGCGTTCGAAGACGGTCACGCCCATCCGGACTTTCGGCGCGGCCGCGCCCCGATGAGGAATTCCGTCGGCGCCTTCGGCGTCGGTCTTCGGATAGGGGTGGAGTCCCATCCGCGCGAAGAGGTCGTCGCTGCTCCGGATTTTCGCGAAGCCGGCGAACGCGCGACGGAAAAGTTCGCGAATCGGATTCGAAGAACGGTCGTCGAGGAAGCGTTCGACCGGTCGCCACGGGATCAGGACCCCGGAGATTTCGAGCGGATATTCTAGGGCGTGGAGATCACCCTCACGCCGGGCGGCCGCGAATTCCGCCGAATCGAGCCCGTACGGATTCGATCGCGGCGTGGTGACGCGCACACCCTCGCTCCAATCCGGGCTTTCGGCCGCGCGCGCGGCGTTCCCGAGCGGCGACGAAACGATTCCGATGACTACGACGGCGATCTTTCCGAATCGAACGAAGTCCATACGATCCCCCGATCGTTCCCCAGGGGTACCGAATCTTCGGGTGAAATCCAACCCGCGATTTGGCACCCTCATTCTCATGCGAAATCTAAAGGCGAGTTTTTTCCTCCTTCTTTTCCTAACCGTCCTAGGCGCCGGCTGCGCCGCGCGTACGCCGCGTTCCGAGTCCGTCCCCCGGGGTCCGCGTTACGCGATTCAGGCGGACGCCGCGACGCGCGCGATCACCGAAGCGACGGGGAAGAACTGGGTCGTCTCCACGCAGGGGCGAACCGCGACGGACGCCGTCGACCGGGTTTTCCAATCCGGCGGGAACATCATCGACGCCGCGATCGCCGCGTCCTTCGCGATCGGCGTCGAGCGTCCGCAGTCGACGGGGATCGGTGGCGGCGGATTCATGCTTTATCGCGAGGCGAAGACCGGAAAAATCTACGCGATCGATTTTCGCGAACGCGCCCCGATCGCGGCCCGGGAAAATATTTTTCTCGATGCGAAAGGCGAGGTCATTCCCGAGAAGTCGCTCGTCGGCATCCACGCCGCCGGCGTACCCGGACTCGTGAGGGGCCTCGCGGAAATCCATCGTCGTTTCGGCCGCGCGAAATGGAAGACCCTGGTGGCGCCGGCGATCGCGCTCGCGGAGGAAGGCGTCGTCGTTTACCCGTACCTCGCGAACGCGTTGAAGGAAGAGCGCGATGATCTCGCGAAATTCGCCGACTCGAAATCGATTTTTCTGAAAGCGGACGGGAGCCCGTACGTCGAAGGAGAGCGGATTCGCCAACCCGCGCTCGCTCGGTCGCTCCGGGAAATCGCGGCCGGTGGCGCGGGAGCTTTTTACCGCGGACGGATCGGGAAGGCGATCGTCGCCGCGACGGAGGGCTGGATCTCCGCCCGCGACCTCGAACGCTATAAGGTCCGCTGGTTGGATCCGGTGCGATCGACGTTTCACGGATATGAAATTGTCTCGATGCCGCCGCCGAGCAGCGGAGGAACCCATCTGATCCAGATCTTGAATCTCCTGGAAAGCGAACCGCTCGAACGCCTCGGTTTTCAGTCGGCCTCTTCGCTCCATCTCATCGCTTCGGCGATGCAACGGGCGTACGTCGATCGCGCGCGGTACATGGGCGATCCCGACTGGGTGAAGGTTCCCGTCGCGACGCTCACCTCGAAGGCGTACGCCGAACGGATTCACGCGACGATCGATCCCGCCTTCGCGCTGAGCGCCGACACGCTCGGCAAGACCATGGAGGTCCTTCCGGAGCATCCCGAGACGACCCATTTCTCAATCATGGACCGGGAAGGGAACGTCGTCGTTTCGACCCAGACGATCAATGGCTGGTTCGGCTCGAAGCTCGTCGCCTCCGGAACGGGAATTCTCCTGAATAACGAGATGGACGATTTCTCGGCGAAGCCCGGGGCGAGTAATCTCTTCGGCGCGATCGGCTCGAAGGCGAATTCGGTCCAGCCCGGAAAGACGCCTCTGAGTTCGATGTCCCCGACGATCGTCCTCGAAGGCGGGCGCCCGCGCCTCGCCCTCGGCGCGCCCGGCGGAACCCGGATCATCACCTGCGTCGCGCAGACGATCCTGAACACCCTCGTCTACGGCTTACCCCTTTACGAATCGGTGAACGCGCTCCGGATTCACGAACAGTGGAAACCCGACGTCCTCTCGATCGAGGCGCCGGGCTTCGGAGCCGCCACGGAAGCGGACCTCACCGCGCGCGGATGGAAGATCGAAAAGGGTGTCGCGGGATGCGCGGTGATGGCGATCGCGCGGGAGGGAGGTCTTCTCCACGGAGTTTCCGAACCGCGGGACCACGGGAAGGCGTTCGCGCGTTAAGCCGTCCCTTCGATTTGCCGATCGGTATAAGGATGAGGACCGTCCTTCTCGCATTCGTCATAATTTTGGCGCCCGCGGCCTACGCCGCGGATCCGCTTTGTCACGCGCCCGAACCGGCGGAATTCCTCCATCCCGAGAACGCCTTCCATGCGCCGGCCACGCTCGCGAAGGCGATCGACTTCGTGCTCCGAGCCGAGGAGTTCGAGGCGTCGCCCGAAGCCGTCCTTTTGAAGAAGCGACTCGGCGACGAATTCGAAACGGCGCTCCTGGAAGTGGAGCGGAGCGTGGGAAGCGTCGGGATGGTCGTCGCGCTCTCGACTTTCCAAGCGGTTGCCCATTTTCCCGTGAAGACCGCGAAAGACTTTCTCGCCCTCTACCGAAAGACCCTCCCGGCGCTGGAATCGAAAACTTCGCAGACGCCGACTCGCGAGGCGCCCGCGCCGATTCCGGCGGAGGGAGAAGGATGATCCTCGCTTCTCTCCTCCTGATCACCGCCTCCGCCTGGTCCGCGCCCATCGCGGTGCCGACGGAAATCGCGACGCTCGCGGACGGAATTCGCGCCGAGAAATCGCGGACGAAACGGCTCGAACTTTTGGCGGGACTAATGACCGAAGTGAAGAAGCGGGTCGGCGAGATTCCGGACGACGTCGCCGAAGCGGATCTCCCGCGAATTCAGATTCTCTACGAGTTGAACATCCTCTTCGGGTCCCTCAAGCCCGACGCGATCAACCCCGCGACCTGCCCCGCGATCCTCCGAACGTTGGGTCAGATGACGAATCCGTCCGGCGTCGAGGGCGCCGACGTGACCTCGACTGGCCGGCTTGCGCTGGATGTTGTAAAGTCGGTCTGTGCCCCTTAAGCGACTCTACTGGGTGAACAGCGAGAAAAACGCGGCCGGCTACGTGAATGAACTCCCGGTCTACGCGGACCTACGCGCGAACGGCGTCGAAGTCGTGCCGATCGTTTGGGACCGCGACCCGCTGCCCGCTCTCGAACGGGGTGAACATCTGATCGTTCGGACGCCCTGGGATTACCTTGAGAAACTTCCGCGATTCCAAGACTGGCTTCGCGCGCTTCCGGAGGAGCGTATCCACAACGCGGCGAAAATCCTGCGTTGGAACTCGGAGAAGACCTACCTAAGGGAACTCGAGCGCGCCGGCGTCCGCCTCGTTCCGACCCGATGGATGGACTGCCGAACCGAGGAAGAGGTGGAGCGCTTCGTCCGCGAATCGTTTCCCGGACGCGAACGGATCGTCAAGCCCGTGCTCAGCGCGGGATCCCACCACACGTATCGTCTCGCGGCGGAGGAATCGCCGCCACGCGAAGTCTTCGTCGGTCGACCGGCGATGGTGCAGCCTTACCTTCCGGAGATCGAGACCGACGGCGAGCGAAGTCTGATTTTCTTCGGCGGCGACTTCAGCCACGCTGTCCTCAAGCTTCCTCGACCGGGAGACTTCCGCGTGCAGGAAAGTTTCGGCGGCCGATTTTCCGCGTTCGAGGCGACGGCGGAGGAGCGCGCGTTCGGAAGTCGCGTGGTCGACGAGGTTCGTCGGCGTTTTCCCGCCGAGCCCGCGCCGCTCTACGCGCGGATCGACTACGTTCGGGTCGAAGGTCTCCCGCACCTGATGGAAGCGGAGCTGCTCGAACCCGATCTCTATTTCCACCACGCGCCGGGGGCCGCGAGCCGTTTTTCCGCCCGGATGCGCGCCCAGTTGGCAGAATAGACGCGAAGCGCTAAACACTTGATTCGGCGGAATTAAATAGAAATATTTTCTACTCCCCGCGTTAGACTATCTGTGTTAAACCGGTCCGAGCTCTTGGGGGATTGTATGATTCGTTCGCCGTTCGGGGTTACCGCGTTTCTCTTCGTGTCCTTGGCCGCCCACGCCGAATCGGGCCTCTACGCCTCTCCGGACCAGCCGCTTTCCCTCCTCGCGCCTCCGTCCGCGATCGCCGACCGCGTCTCCGCGCTGCGGAAGCTCTCGGACTTCGCGTGCGGTTTCGACCTCGCCTTCGAGTCCGAAGCGTCCGATCCGAGCATGCGCACGACGAAGGCCCAGGTTTCGATTTCCGGCGTACCCGTTTACGGCGCGATGGTTTCCCTCCACCGCTCGACCCTAGGAGGAGAATCTTTTTCCGAATCGCTTCCGCGCGCGGGCGCCCCGTCCGTCGTCCCGACGATTGAGGAATCCGAGGCGCTCCGAATCGCGTCGCTTCTTTCCGCGAACCCGCTCGCGCGGCCGGCGGAACTTCGCCTCGTCCCGAACCGCGAACGGACCGCGCTCGACCTCGTTTGGTGGATCGACTTTCGCTCGACCGACGTCGGGAATCCCGGCGCCGAAATTCTCGTGAACGCGAATACCGGAGCCGTCATGGGCGAGATCTCGAAAATGCACACCGCGGAGACGGTGGTCTATAACGCCCATCAGGGAGGACTTCTGATGAAGCTCGTCGGCGCGCCGACCGCCGCGATGCGGGCGAACATCTTCAAGCTTCGCCAGGGCTTCGTGCCCGACTACCTCGCCCAGCCGACGCTTGGCGTGCAGGCGGGCGCTCCCCAGATCACGGGTTGCGTCGTGACCGACACGAAGACCGGAAAATCCTACGATCTCAAGGTCGACGAGTGTGTCGCCACGATTCAGGGGAAGAATGCGAACGGCGCGGCGGCTTGCCAGGTGATCAACGACGGCGACGGTTCCGCGTTCATGGTCCATCCGGAAAACTGCGACCTTTACTCGACGGACGGTCGCCTCGCCGGAGCGGTGAACGCCTCGGCCGACACCGCGATGGATAACGCCCGCACGGTTTACGACTACTACAGCGACCGGTTCGGCCGCCGAAGCTTCGACGGAAGTAACTCCGTCCTGCGCTCGGTGGTCCAAGTCGGCATCGGCTGGGACAACGCCGCGTGGATGGGCGATCTGAACTTCATGGTCTACGGAATGGGCGACGGAAAAACGATGGGTGATTTCACCCAGCTGATCGACGTCGCCGGCCACGAGATGACTCACGGAGTGGTGAACACGACGGCCCACCTCTCGATGCTCGACGAACCGGGCGCCCTGAACGAAGCGACCGCCGATTATTTCGGGCTCCAGATCTCCCCGAACAATAACTGGGAAATTGGCGCCGGCCTCTATATTCAGAAGCCGAAGGAAGCCCTCCGTTCCCTCTGGAATCCGGCGGCCTATTCGGACACCTACATCGACGACGCCGGCCAGAAAATCACGAAGCCGAATCCGGCGAAGTACTCCGATCGTTATCCCGTCACGCCGGCCACCCAATGCGGTCGCCAAAACGATCGCTGCTTCGTGCACATGAACTCGACGATCATGAGTCACGGCTATTATCTCATCAATCAACGCCTCGGAAAGTCGAAGACCGAAAATCTCGTCTTCCGCGCGCTGACCCAGTACTACCGCGCGGACACGAATCTCCACGAAGCCGCGAACTTCGTTCGGCAGGCGTGTGGAGATCTCTACGACGGCGGCACGTGCGCGAAGGTCGACGAGGCGCTCAAAATCGTCGAGCTCTGAACGCGGAAAGCCCCGTGTCACCCGATTTTTCGGACTCGCGCCCGCAGTAGAGAATTGTGCGGTTTGGTTCGGATCGAATTTCGAATGAAGGGGGAGAAATCCTGCGCAATCTCGGGTCGCCGGCGAATACCCGACTGGACGGATGCGCACAATTCTCTACGGAGGACCCCGGGGCTTGGACGGGCCATTTTCGGCGAGCTACGCCTTTTCGGGTTCGGAGGTCGCGGCGGGCGGACCCGATCCGGGAATTTCGGACGCGACTTCGACCTTGAGGGCCCGGAGGGCGTCGGCGGTGTTCGTTTGGGGCTCGTATCCGAAATCTTTCCGGAAATTCTTATCGGAGATGACGACGGGATATTTGAAAAAGTCGACGAGGTGGCGCGGAAAATACTGGCCCATGAATTTCAGCCCGGCGATCACCGCGCCGGAGAGAAACTGGGGCACCGGCACGGGATTTCCGCCCGCGAGTCGGATCGCGTGCGTGAGGGCGACCACGCCCTCGCCGGTGACGTTGTAGATCCCCGATTTCTTCCCTTCGAGCGCGAGAAGGATCGCGTTCGCCATATCGTTCTCGTCGATGAACTGCCACATCGGATCGTAGCCGAGGAGGACCGGGCAAATGGAGCCCCGGAGAAAGAGCGAAATCTGGTTCATGATCCGGTCGCCGATGATGTTCGTCGGGCGGAGAATCACGGTGCGCACTTTCGGGTTCCGAAGCGAGAACGCGACCGAGACGTTGTCGAGCTCGACGGCGTCGACGACTTCCGGAAAGGTCTGGCTCGCGAGGAGCGGATCTTCTTCGGTGATGTAGAGGTGATTGTGCTGGTGGGCGCCGTAGACGTGGAAGGTGCTCAGGACGACGAACGACTTCACCTTATACTTCAGCGCGAGGTCGAGGAGACTTCGCGTACCGAGGACGTTCAAATTGAAGCGTTGGGTTTTTCGGAGGCGCGCGGCGGCGGGTACGCGTCCGAGGTGGACGACGGCGTCGAACTCGTGGGTGCGGAAGACGTCCGCCATCTTTCTTTGGCGATAGTCGATCTGGTAGAACTTTCCGGGAAACTCCCGGCCTTCCGGCATCGGCCGCGGGTCGACGCCGACGAGCTCGTATTTTTTCTGGAGAAGTTCGGCGACGATTTCGGCGAGTCCGCCCGAGGCACCGGTGATCAAGACGCGAGTCATAGTCCGGCCCCCGTGAAGATTCGTTCGCCGCGCGCCTTCAACCCGGTCTCGAGTTCCGCCCGGATGGCGTTCCGGACGATCTCGACCTTCGCGTAGACTTCGGCGTCCGGCTCGTCCGGATTACCGTCGAAAACGATCGGTTCACCGAAACGGATCGTCACTTTCGTCGGCATGGGAAGGATCGTCGGCACGACCGGAATATACGGAATGCCGAGCATTTTTGCGAGCGGCGAAAGCTTCGAAAGACTCGGGAGCATCTCTTCGCAGCCGATCACGCCGATCGGAATGATCGGGGTCTTCGTTTCCATCGCGAGCCGGACGAATCCGGTCCCGAACTTTTGGAGTTCGTAGCGTTCGAAGATGGTCTTCCCGCTTCCGCCGACGCCTTCCGGAAAAACCATCACGCATTCGTCGTTCTCGAGGAGCGTTTTCGCGTTGTGAATATCGCCGGTGACCTGCCCGTTCCGGGAAAAAAACGTACTCACGAACGGAAGCGACGGCGCCCACCGCTCGACCATGCCGCGGACGAGGCGCGGCGGCTCGAGTTCGAGGAGGACCGAAGTCGCGATCAGCATCGCGTCGATCGGGACTTGGCCGGAATGATTCGCGATGAGGAGGCAGCGTCCGGACGGAATGTTCTGGATTCCGTGCGTGACCACCCGGAAATAATGGCGATAGAACCAAACCGTCGACGCGAGGGAAGCCATCATGGTCGGGGGATTTACTCCCCACGGATCGAATCCCGTCGAGCCGAGCTTCTTCAGCGCGCGCTCGACCTTCGTCTTCTCTTCCTTCGAGAGGTAGGCTTCGATGAGGCGTTTGCGGAGCTGCTTGAGCATACCGTTTAGTGTAGCGAATGCCGGGGAGCGGCAAGCATAGGAAAAAATTTCCCGAGACCGATTCTTCGGAAGGAGAGCCTTACTCGGAGGTCAGCGTTTCGAGGTCGACCTTCGCGAGCTCCGGGACGACCTTCGCGATCAGTCCGACGACGATCAACGTCATGAGGCCTCCGAAATAGAACGAAGGGATCAGTCCGAAGACCTTCGCGGCCACCCCGCTCTCGAACGCACCGAGTTCGTTCGACGAGCCGATGAAGATCGAATTTACCGAGGCGATCCGCCCGCGCATCGTCTCGGGCGAGCATATTTGGACGATCGAGCCGCGAATGACCATGCTGACGCTGTCCAGCGCGCCCGAAAGGCTGAGGACACCGCACGAGAGCCAGAGGTTCCGCGAAACGGCGAAGGCGAGGATGCAGAGGCCCCAACCGGCCACGACCTGGAGAAGTCGCCGCCCGGCGTTCCGTTCGACGGGTTTCCGCACGAGCCAGAGACTCATCGCGAGCGCCCCGACCGCCGGCGAAGCGCGGAGGAAGCCGAGCCCTTCCGGACCGGAATGGAGCACGTCCGCCGCGATGACGGGCAGCATTGCCGTCACCCCGCCGAAGAGGACCGCGAACATGTCGAGCGAAAGGACCGAGAGGAGAAGCCGATTCCGGAACACGAATTTCAGTCCCGCGAGGAGTTCGAAGATGAACGATTTTTCGTCGCGGACGACGTGACGGTAGGGGAGGTGCTCGTAGCGCATCGAGAAGCATGCGCCGATCGCGAAGAGGAAGAACGTCGTTCCGAGTCCGTAGGCGACGCTTGCGCCCTTCCACCCGAGAAGAATGCCTCCGATCGCCGGTCCGGAAACGTAGGCGAGCTTCATCGCCGAGGTCCCCGCCGCGATTCCACGGTTCAGGATCGCCTTCGGGACGAGGCGCGGGACGAGGGACTGGAAACTCGGAGAATAAAAGCTTCGGGCGACGCCGGTGAGAAAGGCGGCGAAATAGAGTTCGGATGGCGTCCTCGCGAACCACGCGATCAGCATCGAAAGGAGCGAAATGAGGATCACGCCGGAGATTACTTTTTTCGGGTTCGAACGATCGACGAAGTAGCCGGCGAAGAGGGCGAGGGCGAGCGCCGGTACCGCTTCCGCGAGGCCGACGAGTCCGAGGTCGAGCGGTTCGTGGGTGAACTGGTACATCTGCCAGCCGAGAATGACGGACTGGAGCTGGACCGAGAAACTTCCGAAAAAGCGGACGGCGACGAGAGAATAGAACGCGGGAGAAAAGCGGATTTGTTTAGAGGGTGTCCCAGACATACCGTTCATTCTCGAGCGCGTGAGTGGCGAGGGATATGATCAAATCATCGTCGTTTTCGTCGATTTTATTGAAGTTCGATTTCGTCCGTCGGCGGACCTGCCCCGCGAAAACTTCGAGGATTTCGCGTTCCTTCTTCGAGCCGGCTTCCCCGTTCGCTTTCACCGAGGCGTCGACGCGGCTGAGGACCGCGGAAAGGACGAAGAGGTCGATCATGATGTCCGCGAAACGTTTCGTGGCGAATTGCTTCCCGATGATTTCCTTCCCGTGTTTCCGGAGAATTTTATCGGCGCCCCGCGCGAGTAGACGGACCCCTTCTTCGAAAATCTCGGCTTCCTTCCGGAGGAGCGGGGAAAGTTTCGTGAACGAGGCCTTCGCGGCGCCGACGCCGACCTCCTGGGTCATCCGGCGAAGGGCATATTCGGAGATCGTGCCGAAGCCCTTAATCGGATCGTTGAAGATCCCTTCGAGGGATTTCGAGAGGTCGGTGAGTTTCTTGCCGGCGTCGTTCATCGCGGTGAGGGCGATGAACAAGCGGAGAATCTCGTTCGTGCCTTCGAAAATCCGATTGATTCGGCAATCGCGGAGAATCCGCTCGTACGGAAATTCGCACATATAGCCATTTCCACCGGCGGTTTGGAGCGCTTCATCCGCCGTCCTCCAGAGGCATTCGCTCGCGAAGACCTTCGAGATTGCCGCTTCGACGGCGTATTCCTTCGAGCCCGAATCGACGAGACCCGCGACGAGGCTCACGACGGATTCCGTGGCGTAACATTCGACGACCATGTGGCCGATTTTCTGTTTGATGAGGCCGAAATCCGCGATCGGCTTCCCGAACTGAACGCGTTCCTTACTCTGCTTCGTCGTCATTTCGATCAGGCGTTTCATCGAGCCGACGCATCCACCTCCGAGGCCGGTTCGGCCGGAGTTCAGGACGTTCATCGCGACCTTGAATCCCTTGCCGACGTCCCCGATGACGTTTTTTCCCGAAATTCGCACGTTATCGAACATGAGGGTGGTCGTATTGCTCGCGCGAAGGCCCATCTTGTCTTCATGGGGGCCGGTCGAGACGCCCGGCATGTCGCGGGTGACGATGAACGCCGTGACGTGCCCTTCCGGACCGTCGGTACGCGCGAAGACAGTGTAAAATCCGGCGATGCCGCCGTTCGTGATCCAAAGTTTCTGACCGTTCAGGATCCAGTCGTCGCCGTCCCGGACGGCCTTCGTCTTGATCGAAGCGGCGTCGGAACCCGCTCCCGGCTCGGTCAGGCAGAAAGCGGCGATCAACTCGCCCGAGGCGAGCTTCGCGTAATAGCGTGTACGCTGATCCTCGGTTCCGTAGAGGAGGAGCGCGCGCATCCCGATTGAGCTGTGGGCTCCGGCAGTGATCGCGATCGAGCCGTTATACCGCGAAAGTTCCTGAAGGGTACGCGAGTACGCCGTACTATTCATTCCCATGCCGCCGTGGGCTTCGGGAATCATCAGGCTGAAGAGTCCGAGCGATTTCATTTCCTCGAGGACGGCGTCCGGAAGCTCTCCCTGCCGGTCCCAGATCCGATACTCGTGATCGCGATCCTTATAGGTCGCGCTGAGCGCGTCCACTACACCGCGTAAAGTTTCGGCGTCCTCCGGCTTCATCGTGGGAAACGGAAGGATCAGATCCTCTTCGATGTAACCGAGGCACAGCGAACGCATGAAACTTTTTTCATTCTTTTCCATTCAGGACTCCGGGCGGAGTAGGTCCGCGATTTCTTTCATTCAGTTTTGCCTATCCTTTCAGTGGGAGCAAATTTCCGCCGGATTAAAAGTTCGACGTATCGCTTCCGTCAGAAAGCCATCGGCTTTTCGCGGTTTTTCGGTCGAGCAAAGGGGATTTGCGTCCGATAAAAAAGGAGTAGACTAAGGAAGTTCGCCAAACCGCTCGTACAACAGGAGCCTCCCTCCCTATGTTTCCTCGTCGCTCGTTTCAGCTGGCACTCATTCTCGGTACGTTCGCCCTCTCCGGAGCCGTTCAAGCGAGCAATTTGAGTTGTGCGGTCCTTCCCCAACTCTTCAACCTCTATTTTCGATTTCATTACGTGCATCGTTCGATGACCGACGAAATCAAGACCCACACCGTCGATCAGTTTATCAAGACGATCGACCCGTCGAAGACCTTGCTTCTGCAAAGCCAAGTCGACACGCTGAAAAGGAATCTCGTCGGAACGTTTAAGACAATGGACGAGGGAAACTGTAAGGCGATCGACGAAGCCCAGGAAATGCTCGTGAAAGGCGTCGAAGAGAACGAGAAGTTCGCGCGCGAATTCCTCGACGACAAATACGTGCTCGACGAATCCGCCGAGCTCGTCACGGATCCCGAAAAGCGTAAATTTTCGAAGGACTCCGACGAGAAAAAATCCCTCCTGAAAAAGATGATCCACTTTCAGATCACGAACGAGATGCTTTCGAAGACGAAGCTTCCGGAAGCGAAGAAAAACGTCGTCCACCGTTACGAGCTCGACACGAAGCGGACGAAGGAAAAGAAGGCATCCGATCGACAGGTCGATTTCGCCGAAAGTTTCGCGCTCGCCCTCGATCCCCATTCGAGCTACATGTCCGCCGACTCCCTCGAGGAATTTCGGATTCAGATGCAGCTCTCCCTCGAAGGAATCGGCGCCTCGCTCTCTTCCCAAAACGGCTTCACGCTCGTCGAAGAAGTCATTCCCGGTGGAGCGGCGGATCGCCTGAAGGTCCTTCAGCCGAAGGATAAAATCATCGCGGTCGCCCAGGACGGACAGAAACCGGAAACCGTGGTCGACATGGACCTTCAGGACGTCGTGAAGAAGATTCGCGGCAAGAAGGGCACGAAAGTCACCTTGACGATCATCCGCTCGGGCGAGACGAGTAAGACATTCGACGTCGCGATCGTTCGCGATAAGATCGACATCAAGGAATCGGCCGCCAAACTCACTTACGAGAACAAAAAGGTCGGCGACAAGAGTTTCAAGATCGGCGTCATCGATCTTCCTTCGTTTTACGGCGGAGGCCGCGAAGGCCGTTCGAGCGCCGACGATATGCGGAAACTCGTGATCGAAGCGAAGAAGAACAAAGTCGACGGCATGGTGATCGATCTGTCGCGGAACGGCGGGGGACTCCTCGACGACGCCGTGAAGATCGCCGGTCTCTTCATTAAAAAGGGTCCGGTCGTAGCGACGAAGGGATCCGACCAGCGCATCGACGTTCTTTCGGATCACGACGACGAAGTCGTGTTCAACGGCCCGCTGATGGTTTTGACGAGTCGTCTGTCGGCGTCGGCGTCCGAGATTTTGGCCGGCGCGCTGAAGGATTATCACCGCGCCCTCATCGTCGGTAGCGACCACACTTACGGAAAAGGGACCGTCCAGGTCGTCTCCGATCTTCCACAGGGACTCGGGGCGATGAAGGTCTCGACCGGGATGTTCTTCGTTCCCGGCGGCGCCTCGACCCAGCATCAGGGCGTCGAGAGCGACATCGAACTTCCGTCTATCTTCACGACCGACGACATCGGCGAGAAGACGATGGACTATTCGCTTCCGCCGCAGAAAATCCCGACCTTCGCGGGCGCCGAGGCGAACGACGAGGAGCCGGCGAAACATTGGAAACCGATCGACGCGGAGATCGTGAAGAAATTGAAGAAGCTTTCCCAGGAACGAGTCAGTAAGGACGCGAAATTCGTCGAAATCGTGAAGAACGTCGAAGAAGCGAAAAAGAACAAAGGAATCATTCGTCTCGCCGAAATGAAGAAGAAGGCGGAAGAAGAGAACAAGAAGGACGATAAGAAAGAAAAGAGCCGTAAAGCCAAGCTGAAGGATACCCAAGCCCCGCTCGTGAGCGAAGGCGTGAATATCATGCAGGACTGGCTCGCGAACAACGCCACGCCGACGATTAGCGCGCGTTGATGAAAGCGGGCTTTCGCGGCTGGCTCTACCGATGGGTTTCGGCGCTCGCCGGACTCTTCGGAATGCTCGTTTTTCTGAGTCTCGCCGAGCTTTCTCGATTGTACGGTTTCCCGAATCTCGCGCCGACCGCGGGAATCGGACTCGGACTTTCCTTCCTCTTTTTCCTGACCGCCTTTCTTCGAGAATGGTCGTGGAGGCGGTACGCGATCCTTACGGTCTCCGCCGCCGCCTTATTCGGACTGCCGTACCTCGCGCTCCGGCCGGAAATGATCCGGGATGACGTCTTGAAAAGCCTGGTCTTCCCCCCGCTCACCGTCGACCTCCTCCTTTATCGGGGTTGGATTCTCCGGGGCGACGTGGAGAGGGACCGGAAGATCGAGCGCCTCCAGTTCGTTTACGGCTTCGTGAACACCTACGGCGAGCGGCGGGCGGCGGAAAAACGCGCGACGATTCCC
>JAYVXM010000389.1:0-15370 GCA_043785205.1 Bdellovibrionales bacterium | reverse complement strand
TTGCCGGCGCTCCTCACCATTCTCGACCGCTTCCACACCCTCGAACCGAAAAAAGTGAAGCCGAAATCCGTCGTCGCCGAAGCGATCGCCCGCCTCGTCTCCGGGTACCCGAAGGTGATCGTCGCATTCACCCTACTCCTCACGCTCGCTTCGGGCGCGGCCCTCTTCCGCTATTCATCTTCGATCATCGAAACCGACCTCTCGAAGCTCCGGAATAAATGGTCGATCGAAAAGGGCTCGGGATTCTATTCGAAATACGTCGACGAAATCTTCGGCCGCTACCTTTCGCCGATGGTCGCCCTCCCCCACGATCTCGGGCAAGCCGCCGTCCTCGCCCAGAAGTATAAAGCGAAGATGGTCGCCGACGGACCGACGAGCCTGATCCATAATGTCTCGATCCTCGACGACTTCGTTCCGAAGGATCAGCCGGAAAAGATCAAGATCATCCACGAAATCGACCGACTCCTTCCGCCGACGATCCGCGCCCAGATGGCTCCGGCGGATCGTCGCCGCGTGAACGATTTCGTGCGGCCGGAAGTTTACCGCCCGATCACCGTCGCGGACCTACCTCCCCTCGTACTCGGAAAATTCACCGAGAAGGACGGTTCCGTTGGAAAACTCGTCCTGATCGAGCCGCCGCTGAACACGGTGACGAACGATGGCGACAACCTCATCCAGTTCATCCACAGTCTCCGCGACATCGCCGATTCCGTCGCGCCCGGAACCCCGGTCGCCGGCTCGCTTCCGATCTCGTCCGACATGATCGAGTCGATCAACCACGACGGCCCGCGCGCGACCCTCTTCGCGTTCACGGCGGTCGTTCTCCTCGTCATCGTCCTTTTCCGAAAGCCGCGGATTTTCGCGCCGGTGCTGCTCGCCCTCTTCCTCGGGGTGTTCTGGCTCGTCGGAGCGATCCTCGGCTACTGGTTCAAGATCAATTTCTTGAATTTTATCGCCCTTCCGATCACCTTCGGAATCGGCGTCGATTACGCCGTGAATATCTTCAGTCGGTACCGCGAGGAAGGCGGCGCGAATATCCTAAAGGTTATCCGCGATACCGGCGGCGCGGTCGTGCTCTGCAGCTTCACCACCACGGTCGGCTACGGATCGCTCGTGATCGCCTCGAACCAGGCGTTCGTCAGCTTCGGCCTCCTCGCCGTCATGGGGGAAATGACCTGCGTCTTCGCCGCGGTTTTCGCCTTGCCCGCCATTCTGATCGTCCTGAAAAATAGAAAGGAGAGGAAGCAAGCATCGTGGAAACCCGAATTAGTAACGGAGTCCCGCAGTCCGGAGAATACGGTCTGAAGGATATTCTGATCCCGCCGGTGATCGTCGGCGCGCTCGGATACTTCGTCGATATTTACGACTTGATCCTCTTCAGCATCGTTCGCGTGCCGAGCCTGAAATCGCTCGGGCTCGAGGGACCAAGCATTCTCGAAACCGGAGTTACGCTCATCAATCTCCAGATGTTCGGGATGCTCGTCGGCGGAATCATCTGGGGCGTGATCGGCGACAAGAAGGGCCGCGTCTCGGTGCTTTTCGGTTCGATCGCCCTCTATTCGGTCGCGAACCTGCTGAACGCCTGGGTGACGAACACGACCCAGTACGGAATCCTCAGGTTCGTCGCGGGCGTCGGGTTAGCCGGCGAACTCGGCGCGGCCATCACGCTCGTTTCCGAGTCTCTGCCTCAACGGATTCGCGGGCTTGGGACAACGGTCGTCGCGTCGGTCGGAATTTGCGGCGCGGTCTTCGGCGGTGTGATCAGCGAGTACTTCGACTGGCGCGCCTGCTATACGATCGGCGGCGCCCTCGGTCTCGTCCTCCTCGTGATGCGGATCCGCCTCCAGGAGTCCGGGCTTTTCGCGAGTGCGCGTTCCGACGCGGGAGTCGCCCGCGGCGATCTGCGGATGCTCTTCCGGAGCGGCGAACGCGCCTGGAAATACGTCCGGTGCATTCTCGTCGGCGTCCCGCTCTGGTTCGCGGTCGGCGTCCTCATGACGTTCGCTCCCGAACTCGCGAGGGCGCTCGGCGTAACCGAACCCGTCACCGGCGCGAAGGCGATCCTTTTCGGTTACGCGGGAATCGCGCTCGGCGACGTCTTCGCGGGAATCTTTTCCCAGGTTCTCGGTAGCCGAAAGCGCGCGATCGCCGTCTTCCTCGCGGTGACGAGTCTCTTCACCGCCGTTTACGGGCGCGCGGCCGGCGTCACTCCGTATACGTTCTACGTGATCTGCTTTCTCCTCGGCCTGGGGACCGGATACTGGGCCCTTTTCTGCACGGTCGCGGCCGAGCAGTTCGGGACAAATCTCCGGGCCACGGTGACGATTTCCACCCCGAATTTCGTGCGCGGTTCGGTCGTTCCCCTGACGCTCGCGTTCCGGGCGCTCGGGCCTCGCCTCGGGATCATTCCGTCGGCGATGGTGATCGGCGCGAGCACGCTCGTCGTCGCCTTCCTCGCGCTCTCTCGGATGGAAGAGACGTTCGGTAAAAACCTCGACTATCTGGAATCGGACTCCTCCGATCCGAAGGTGGCCCTCCCATGAGCACGCTATTCGAAGTTCCCTCCCGTTTCGTCGCCCGCGAGAAGGCGCTTTGGCCGGAGTGGTGGAACTCCCTCTCGCCGGCCCGAAAATTCGGCCCGGCGGTCTTCGTCACCGCCTACTGGCTTTCGCTCGGACTCCTTCACGGACTTCGCTCGGATCACGTTCTGATCGGTTGTCTCATTCTCGCGCTTTCGCTCGGCGGACGGACCGCGGGCATCATTCTGCGCTTTCTCTTTCCGGTTTTCCTCACCGGCATCGTTTACGATAGCATGCGGTACTATTCGGATTATATCCGCGGCACGATTCACGTGGCCTTTCCGTACGAGTTCGATAAGCGCTTCTTCGGGATCGACACTCCGGAGGGACGCCTCACTCCGAACGAGTGGTGGCAGAAGCACACCTTCCCGGCCCTCGATTTGGTCACCGGTTTTTTCTATCTGTTCTTCATCGCGATCTACGTCTCGATCTCCGCGTACCACGCGTTCGTGCTCCCGACGCGCGGTAAGGATCCGGTCGTTCGCCGAAAGGCCGAACGACTCGGACCGTACGTGACCTGGGCCTTTTTTTTCCTGAATATGCTCGGCTACAGCACCTACTACTGGTTCCCGGCTGCGCCGCCGTGGTACGTCGCCGACTACGGACTCGGGCCGGCGCGGATGGATACCGCCGCGAGCGCGGCGGGGGCGGTCCGGTTCGACCAGCTCCTCGGCACCCATTTCTTCACGGGAATGTACGGGCGCGCGGCGGACGTTTTCGGCGCGATCCCGTCGCTTCACGTCGCCTATCCGCTTCTTTCCGTTTTCTTCGCTTTTTCGATCGGATCGCTGCGCGCCGTCGCGGTCGGCTTCTATCTCATCATGTGTTTTTCGGCGGTCTACCTGAACCACCACTATATCCTCGATATCCTCTGGGGCTCGACGTACGCGGTATTCGTCTTCGCGCTCCTCCGACGGCATGCCTTCCGTAAATCGCGGGTCGGCTGAAACCGCTCACTTCAACTCGAGACGCATCTTCGCCAGGAGCTCCGGCGGAAAATCGCCGAGGATGGAAGCGAGAATCTCCGCCACGGCGCGGGCCTCTCGACCGTAGCCTAGCCCTTCGAGGTCCCGCCCCGCCGTTCCTCCGACGAGACTGCGGATCACGTCGAACCGGGCGAGATCCCTCCGGAGAACTTTCCGGTACGGTCCCTGGATCAGGAAAGGGAACTCGATCACGAGTTTCCCGTGCGATGCCGCCCTCAAACGAAAATTTCCGAGGGCGAGCTGCCCGTACGCGATCGCGAATTGAGAGCGCGGAATCGGGGCGTCGCCCTTCGGCGTACGAAGAAACGCGTTTCGTTCGTCCTTCGAGAGGACGAAGGATTGACCCATGCTATTTCGGAGCTCGCTTCCGATCGGACGAGCGGCGTCGGCGATTCGGATCCAGGACGCTGCTTTCGCCATCGTGTCGGTATCGATTCGATCGAGCGCCGTGCGAATCGTCCGCGCTTTCATTTCGGTCAGCTCTCCTTCGCGGACGAGCTTCGGTAGAATTTCCTCCACCAGCACTGTCTTCCAGTTCGCCAACAAAGCGTAGGGAACCGTCGACTTACTATGGAGCATCGCGAGTACCGAAGCGGTCACTTTCGCCTGCGTATCCCAGTGCGCCGGAAAGGTCGCCTCGTCCCAGTCGAGTAACTCTTCGGCGTGCTGGGTCCGGCCCACCGACATCCGCGAATCGTGGAGCCGAATCGCGCGATCGATATATTCCCGCCAGGCCGGATTCTCGAACGCGGGCGCGAAGTAAGCCCGAAACGCTTTCGGCGACGAAACCGAAAGTTCGCGCGACCGCTCGACGATCTCGAGCATATGGCGGATGGAGTGGTCGCTCCAAAAAAGGTATTGGTAATTCCGCCGATATTTTTCGAGCGCGGCCCCGACAACCGCCTCGCCGAGGCCGAGAATTTCGAACAAATCGGCGCGATCCTCGACCGAGAGGCCCGGAGCGGCGGCGAGCCGCTCGCGCAACTCCACCGTCGACGTTTCCTTGGGAAGCGTCGCCAGCTCCACGTCGAATTCGGCGATGCAAGCGCGCGCTTTCCGCGAGAGCCGAAGGTAGGTCGCGTAGCCCCGCTCGAGATAGGCGCTAAACTTTCCGTAGTGTTCGCCAAGCGCGGGCGCGGTTCCGAGCAAACCCGGACAGTCGATCGGCGGAATCATTCCCGCCCGCGCCGAAATCCCGACGGCGAACGCACCGCCGAGCGCGAGGAAAACGAGGATTTTCATTCGTACGCGAGACATCCCCGTCTTTTCGACTTCGGAGCGCCTAAACTTAACGCCCCGTCAATTCCCTGACGAGGGTTTTAGACCATGATCTTCGCGAGCTTCGGGCCTAGGCGATCGGCGATTCCGCGCGGAAGCTTCTTCCAGATCTCCACGCCGAGCTGGACGGACTTCGCGCCCGCGTCGAGCCGGATCTTCTCGCCGGATTCGGAATAGACGTACGAAACGACGGGATAGGTGGCCGCGCCCCAGCTCTCCTTGAATTGGAGCGTGGACGCTCCCCGGATCGACGTACCGAAATCGAGCCACTGCATCCCGCGCGAGTTTCCGTTCCGGATGATTTCCCAGTAGAGGAGATTATTCGGGCGAAGCGGAAAGAACTTCGAGCGGGAGCTGACGAACGGCACGTAGACGACGCCGGCGTGCCGAAGCACCATCGCGCCGGACACGACTTCCGAAGTCGCGTCGTCCGCGCCCTTCAGCTCGAGAATCAGGACGTCGGCTTCGACGCCCGCCTTTCCGTCGGCGAACTCCCGCATGATCTCGTGCATGAAAGCGTAGCCGTAGATCGGCGAGCCTTTCCGGTGCATGTTATCGGCAAGGACGTCGTAAAACTCGCGAAGTTCGCGTTCGTCCCGACCGGCTCCCGCGCCCCACCGGATCCCGAGCTCGCTCTTCTCGGCCTTACGAACTTTCGTCCGCATCGGCCCGGGCAGCGACTTCCAAAGATCGTCGGCGGTCCCCCCGACCGCCATGAAGGCCGTGACCCAAATGTCCTGCCGATCGTAGCTCGGATGAGTGAAGTCGTTCTTCCCTTTCGGGCCCTCGAGACCCTTGAGGTGCATGTACTTCGCCCGATGGGCGCGCGAATAGGCCGTCGCGGCGTCGAGGATTTCGCGAAGTCCCTCGCGATTCGCTTCGCCGCCTTCGACGAGGATCGGGCCGTAGGAGCCGAAAATTCCGCTCGTCACGTACCAGCTTCCGGGACGTTTCGCGAAGAAGAGCGGCGTGCCCCCCCGGATCTTTCCGCCCGCGTCGCGGGACACGACGATCGTATTTTCGATGCCGTAAACCTTCTTCGCGATCCGGTTCCACGCGCTCAGGTGAAAGACCGTCGCGAGCGGATGGGCGTTCACGAACGCGTCCCATTCGGAATGTCCCGCCGGGGTGAGGAGCTCGACGCTCATGGATTCGCCCCTTTAGGACCGCGAAGTTTCCCGAGCGCGCGGGCGAATTCGAATTTTCCGCCATGGGCGCTGAAAAAAAGCGCGCCGAGGGTGACGCCCGGAAGAAGGAGCATCAGGTGATAGATGAGGCTGAAGGCGAGCGCGCGATCCGGATCGACGCCGAAACCCTTGAGCGCGTAGGTCGCCGCCACCTCGAACGCCCCGGCGTTCGCGGGAATCGGGACGACCATCGAGACGTTGAACGCCGTCAGAACCGCGAAAGCTTGGCCGAAGTTCAGCGGGATCTGGAAAGCGCTCGCGACGAATAGGATGAGGAGCGTCTCCCAAATCCAAGAGAGAGGCGAAAGCCAGAGTTGGTGGAGAAACAGCCGGCCGAAGTTCGGCTGTTCGAGTCCTTCACGGAAACGCCCGAGCACGGTGTCCCCGGTCTTTCCGCGCGAGAGGAAATAGAGCAGCCCGCCGACCACGACGATGAGCGCGCCCATCACCGCCATCGCTTTCAGAAGCCAGTCCGGCATCGGCGCCACGAGGTACGCGATGCCGAAGGTGACGATCCACCCGATCTTGTCGAACCAGAGGTCCGTGATTCCGGTGGCGAGGATTTTCGAACGGGGCACCTTCGTGATCGCGGAGACGAATTCGACCCGGATGAGATCCCCGAGACGACCGGGCAGGATCGAGTTCGCGGCGTAGCCGACGAGCTTCGACTGGTAGACCGTCCAGTAACGGACGGGATGGATTCCGCGCAAGATCGCGCGCCAGCGAACGGCCTGCGCGGCCGTGAGCACGAGGCCACCCAGCATCCCGAGCGCGATACGCAACGGATCCGCGATCGCGAGGTTCGCCAGAATTCCTTCGCGAGAAACGCCGGTCGCCCGGACCGCGACCGTCGCGATCCCGATCCCGATGACCAGGCCGAGGATGGTTTTCCCGATGCTCTTCGCGAGCGGTGAGGAACCGGGCCCCGCCATTAGGTCGCCGGGGTCGATCCGGAGTCCGGCGCGCCGGAACTCTTCCCGCCGATGCGGTTCGGGCCTTTATAAGGTTCGACGGGAGCGCGAGGCGCCCGTGGCGCGCGGGCCGGTTCGCCCGTCACCGACGTGAAGCCGGGGGCTCCCGCGTCCGGACGAGGAGCATCGGATCGGGCGAATGCCGGACGGGCTCCGCCTTCCGGGCGGGCTCCGTCACCGCGCGGGGCGCCGCGACCGCCGCGATCGCCTTCACGACCCGGCTTGCCGCCCCGTCCGCCCTTTCCGCCGCGCTTATCCCCGAATTTCCCACCGCGCTCGTCGCGAGGCGCTTCACGCTGGGGTTCCGGAAAACCCTCGACGACGTAGAACTTACCGTCGATCTCCTTCGCCGAGCCCGGCGCCTTTTCTTCTTCGGTGGCCTTCGCCATCACGATGACCCGCTTCACCGTTCCGCGCGCGTCCTTCATGACGGTGATCGCGTTCGCGAACATCGAGAGTTTGTCGCCTTCGAGCTTGAACGCCTCGCCGATTTTCGCGTTGATCGCGGCTTTCGTCGCGTCAGGGAGGGCGGCGGCCATCTCTTCTTCCGTCTTTCCTTCGGCTTTCAGCGCTTCATGGGCGGCGGTGGTCGCTTCGGCGGTCAGCGCGGGAATTTTCTCCGCCGCGGTCTTTAGGGCCATTCCAAAAAATTCAGTGATCGTTCTCATTTTTTTTCTCCGGTTCGTAGGTTAATTCGCAGTACTTTTTTAGAAAAACGTTAGATTTTCCAAACTTGTTCTTTTTCGATCGCGCCGAACGCTTCGTCGAGGATCGCGACGACGTGATCCGCGGTCCCCTCGTCGATCGTCATCGACGGCTGGATCCGGAAACTCGGCGCGTAGGCCATCGTAAGGAGTCCCCGCTTCAGGCACTCGTCGAAGACCCGATTCGTCGCCGCCTTCGCCATCGGCTCCTTCGTCCGCTTATCCTTCACGAGCTCGAGGGCGAGAAAGAGGCCGCGACCGCGCGCTTCGCCGATGAACGGATACTTTTCCACCAGCGGAAGAAGCTTCTTCAGCAAGTAGGCGCCGACGACGCGGGAGTTTTCGACGAGACCTTCCTCTTCGATGATCTTCAGGCTCTCGTTCGCCGCCGCCGCGCCGAGCGGATTTCCGCCGTAACTCGAACTCGAGCCGGACGGGTTCGACCAGGGCTTCGCCGCGGTGATCGCGTCGGTCGAGAGGATCGCCGAGATCGGGAATCCGCCGCCGAATTGCTTTCCGAGGGTGACGATGTCCGCTTCCGTTCCGGAGTGGGACATGCCCCAGTATTTTCCGGTCCGGCCGAAACCCGTGATCATCTCGTCGACGATCAGGAGCGCGCCGATCTCGGTCGCGAGCGCGCGGACAGCGGGAAGAAAAAGATCCGAAGGAATGACGTTCCCGGCGGTTCCCTGCATCGGTTCGACGATGATCGCGGCGATATTCGAAGCCGTGCCGTCGCGTTTCAAGCGCGCGCGGAGCTCTTCCACGCAGGCGACGGCGTAGGTATCGGCCGTCATACCCGCGGGCAATCGATAGGGATGGGGATAAGGCGCGCTATGGGAGCCAGGGACGAACGGACCGAACGTATCCTTGAAATCGGAACCCATGAGTGAGAGAGCGCCCATCGTCTTCCCGTGAAAACCGCCCCAAAAACTGACGAACTCCTTCCGGCCGGTCGCATTCTTCGCGAGGCGGAGCGCGGACTCGACCGCCTCGGCGCCCGAGGAATAGAGTTGGGTACGGTGGACCTTCGGCGAAGGACGATTCTTCGCGAGCCGTTCGAGCAGCTCGACCCGCGGCGCGCTCGTGAACGAGCCGACCGACGCGCGCTCGACCTGGTCGCGGATCGCCCGAACGAAGCGGGGATGGGAATGCCCGAGTCCGTTCACGCCGATCCCGCCGATGAGGTCGAGGAAGGTGTTTCCGTCGACGTCGGTGACGGCGGAACCGCGCGCGGACTCGACCACGATTCCCGCCATGAGCGCGAAGCCCTGAAGACCCGGCGCGAGGTGCTGGTCTTCGCGCGAGCGCAACTCACGGCTCTTGGGTCCGGGAACGGCCGTTTTCAAGACGGCGCGCTGATCCCGCGGTTGTTCGGTTCTCGACATATCGCTACTTAAAAACATAACGGCGGTGCAGTGGGAAGTTAAAAAGGAGTCCCACGAGGAGCGCCGTTATGACCTTCGAAACCCCGTATTTTAGGCCGATCCCGTCGGTGAACGCGTAAACCCCGAGCATGTTCAGCCCGAGGCTTCCCGCGGACACGATCGCGTAGCGCGCGGCCTGCGGTCCCCAGGTCACGTGCGTCGCCTCGAAGCTCCAGAAGCGGTTTAAAACGAAGTTCGTGCCCGCTCCGAAGAGCGCACCGAGACCGGTCGAATAGACGTACCAGACGTGGAGCCGTTCCGTGGCGAAGAAGAGCGTGCCGAAATCGACCGCGGTCGCGGCGAGCGACGCGACCTGGGCGCGCCCGAGGGATTTCCAGAAAGGAACCATGAGGCGTTACCGAGTCCGAACCGGATCGGGGACGGCGTCTTCGTCGGAGCCGGCCGAGGCTTGGGCTACCGCTAGCGCGGTTTTACGGGCGGCGGCGTCGTTTTCACGCCGGCGCATTTCCTTGGCGATCGCGGCCATTCGCTCGATCGCCGATGCGTTCGCGAGGACGGCGATCAGCCCGAGGGCGATCACCATCGGGAACCCGATCGCGATCGGATAGTCGCGGACGTACTCGTATTCGGAAATCGTGATCGGCGAGAGAATCGCGCCGAGAGTAAGGTAAAACGCGCGTTCCGGCCGGCGCATCGAACCTTTCGGAGGATCGACCCGGAGCGCTTCGGCCTTCGCCGACGAGTAACTTACCATGAACGAGCCCATCAGGGCGAGGAGCGCGAGGATTTGGAGGACCGGAATATCGCGGTAATAGACGACGAGTCCGGAGATGAAAAAGCCCTCCGCGTAGCGATCGACGGTAGCGTCGAGGACTTCGCCCGCGTCGCTGGAGGCGCCGGTGAGGCGCGCGACCATTCCGTCGAGGGAGTCCATCAGGCCGGAGACGAGCGCGAAAGCGCCGCCGAATCCGAAGTGGCCGAAGGCCAGGCAAATCCCGGCGAGGAGACCGAACGCGAGCGAGGCCCAGGAAATCATGTTCGGCGTCACGCCGAGGGCGACAAGCGCGCGCGCCATCGGCTGGAGCGACCAGTACCCCATCTCCATAATCCCCTTCGAAAGGAGAGCGCTCCCCCCCTGCTTATCGACGCGCGCGAATTGGGCGCGCCCCTTCATGAAGAGGCGAACCGAGTAGGCGACGGTCAAAACGGCGACGGCGCCGAGTAATACGAGGGTCGATTTGAGGTTATAGGAAGTCGATAAGAGAAGGTCTCTAAGCTCGCCCATTGACCGACTATAACGCGCGGAGATGGAAAAATCGCCGGCAAAATCGAACCGGACTCTCTCCAACGAAGGCAGTGATGCGCCGCAAGGTATTCGCTCGCCCGACCCGCCTTTCGATCTCCTTTTACCCTGAAAGCGGCTCTGGAAGCGGCGGACTGCCCGGGCCTGGCACCGCTTTATGCCTCTTCTCGCGTTTTTCGACTCGCTCGGCGCCTAAATCGGCTTGTACCTGAGCGCGCAGCGGGCGCGCACGAGGTCGTTCGACTGGAGCGCCGGAGTCGGAACGCTGATCACGGGACCCGAGATCGCGCCCGTCTGGACTTTGAAGAGATCGTGACCGACGACGCGGCGTCCTTCGGCGTTCCAAGTCGCGACGGCCTTTTCGATCTTCGCCATTTCGTCCACGGTGAAACCCGCGTCGACGGTCACCGTTTCGGTGACGGTATCGTCCATCGGATTGTTATAGGACGCGTGCTGATCGGCGGGCCCGCACGCGAGCTGATCGAACGTCGGAGCGCGATCGGCGCCGTGGACTCCGCCCACGAAAACGAACGCTCCGGTCATGAGAAACGACCAACCCCGTTTTGACATAAATTCCCCCGAGCCCCCGCCCGCTTGGTTTCGAGGACCGGAACGTACGCCAAAACAACGCAGTGCACAAGGACCTCGTCCCCGCGCCCCGTATCGTTTTGAAATCCAAAGCAAATTACTGAGAATCGCCTTCGTCCACGCCGTAATACGTGAGACCGAGGTGGTTGATCAGTTCTTCTCCGGTGAGAAAGCGAAGCGTGTTTTCGAGCTTCAGCAGCTGGACAGAAAGATCATGTTCCGGACGAAGGCCCGGCTTCGTGATCGGCGCCTTCAGGTAAAAGGAAAGCCATTCCTGAATCCCCCGCATTCCGGCGCGGGCCGCGAGGTCCATGTACAGCGCGAGATCGAGGGCGACCGGCGCGGCGAGGATGGAGTCGCGGCAAAGGAAGTTTACCTTGATCTGCATCGGATAACCGAGCCATCCGAAGATGTCGATGTTGTCCCAGCCTTCTTTGTTATCTCCGCGCGGCGGATAGTAGTTGATCCGCACGACGTGGGAGATGTTCGAGTAAAGTTCCGGATAGAGCTCCTTCGAGAAAATATCCTCGAGCACGCCCGACTTCGAAACTTCCTTCGCCTTGAACGATCCCGGATCGTCGAGCACTTCGCCGTCGCGGTTTCCGAGGATGTTCGTCGAGTACCAGCCGGCGACGCCGAGTTGGCGATTCCGGAGACCCGGCGCGAGCACGGTCTTGATCAAGGTTTGTCCGGTTTTGAAATCGGAGCCCGAAATCGGCGTCTGCATTTCGTTTGCGAGTTCCTGGAGCGCCGGCATTTCGACCGAAACGTTCGGGGAACCGTTCGAGTACGGAACGCGCTCCTTCAAAGCGGCGTAGACGTAAATCTGGGAAGGCGAAATCGACGGATCGTTATTCCGCAGACCTTCTTCGAAGGATTTCAGCGACGCCTGAACGGCGGTCGGCGGTGTGTAGACTTCGGTCGACGCGCACCAGACCATGACCGCGCGATCGCAGCCGTTGTTCTTCAGGAAGTCGCGGATGTCTTGGCGGAGCTGTTCCGCGAGATCCATCTTCGTTTTTCCGGTCTTCACGTTCACGCCGTCGATGCGCTTGATGAAATTCTTGTCGAAGACGGCCTTCATCGGCTTGATCTTCTGGAGCTCGTCCTTCACTTGCTCAAGGAGATCCTTTTCGAGGACCTTCGCGTTTTTCGCGGCGTCGTAAGCGTTCTCCGGGAAAATATCCCAGCCGCCGAAAACGATGTCGGTCAATTTCGCGACCGGAACGAAGTCCTTCACCGTCGCGTAGCGATTTTCAGTGCGCTTGCCGAGACGGATCTTGCCCATCTGGGTATGGGAGCCGATCGGTTGGGCGATTCCTTTGTTCACCGCGATCACGCCCGCATAGAGCGTCGTCGCGACGGCGCCCATTCCGGGCGTCAGGATGGCGAGCTTCCCTTTCGCGGGAGCGATCGTCGTTTTCTTCGGAGAGTTCGGGGTGCTGTTCGCCATACGTGGCTCCTTTGTAAAAGCGGGGGCCTTGCGGCCCCGGAATAATCGAATACCTGGTCTTACTGCTCGGGCGCTCGGTGCGCAAGGGCGTTGACTCGATGCTACGCACGCCCCGTGAAGCAGCCACCAGAGCGGCGCTACGGGAAGTTAACGCGTTCGGTCATTTTCGGGTGCGACGGACGGAAGGGCCGCTGTAATTCGGTTCACGAGCTCCTGAGCCTCGACCTTTGAAAAGGCATTCGAGAGCTGAATCGACCCGGAGTCGATGACGGCGCTGATTTTCGGCGCGGAAAGAGTCATGCCGTCGAGAACGATCTCCATTTGCTTCCCGAGGTTCGCCTTCGTCGCGCTCGCGAAACGCCTCGTCGCCGCTGGATTCAGTTTGATCAGAACTCCCCAGTTCGAAGCGTCTTCGACCGCGGAGGCCGCCGCGATGTCCTTGGTTCGAACCACGACCTGACGATGAATGCGCAGTTCGATCCGCGGTGCGGACCGGGTCGGGGCCGGAATCCCATCGGCGAACACGGAACCCCAACCGAAAAAGCCGAATAAAATGAGGACGATTCTCATCCCTCCGTTTTACGGCCTGGAAAACGGAATCGCAAGTGCGCCCCTTTGAATCGGCTTGCGCCGCAAAGTGGATCTCTTTCAATCGGCATGTCCGAGGAGACGTCGTCCCTTTACCGAGAGGACTACGGTCGCGGTTTAAATCGGCGCAAGCGGCAGTTCGCGGCACCCTTCGGCGGCGGAACGGTAAGCGGTCGTGATGAGCTGGATACAAAGGTAGGCTTCCTTCGCCTCCTGGCCGACGAAATCGCCCTCGGCGATCGCGGCCGCGAACTGGTCGAACATCGAGTTGAACCAGGAGACGTGGGAGGCGTCCATCCAGTTCGAACGGATCGTCCGCTTCTCGACGTTCCACTTCACCGCGCCCTGGGCGACGTCCGGGCCGTCGGTCGCTTCCATCGTCGCGAGCTGGAGCTCGTCGTCGTCGACGGTGATCGCGCCGCGCTCCCCCTGGACGCTGTAGATCACCTTCCGCACGCCGGCGGTCCAGCTGAGATTCGCGTTCGCGATGCCGGTCGGAAACGTCAGGACACACGTGAAGTTATCCTCGGTGTCGTAGTCCCCGAGGGTCGTCATCTTGGCGGTCACCGCCGTCGGGTAGGCGCCGAGCCAGTCGAACGTGAGGTAGAACGTGTGCGAACCGTGGTCCATCGCGATCCCGCCGCCGGAGTATTTTTTCTCCCGGCGCCAATGCGTCTTCCATTCGCCGACGCCCTTCGCGTGGGTATTCCGGTACGTCGAAAGATTCAGCGAGCGGACTTTCCCGATCTTTCCGGACGCGATGATCTCGCGGATCGTCTTCACGACCGGAGCGTGCTTGTAATTGTGGCAGGGAAACAGAACGCGCTTCGCTTCGCGGGCGTGCTTGAGCAAGCCGGCCGCCTCCTCGAGAGTCGTCGTCAGCGGTTTTTCGCAGAGGACGTGGAGACCGGCGTCGAACGCCGCGTGGGCGATCCGCGCGTGGTCGCAGGGCGGGGTCGAAATGTCGACAAAATCGAGGTTCCCCTTCTCCTTCGCAAGGAGAGCTTCGTAGTCGGCGTAGACCCGCACGCCGGGAAGCGCCTTAGCGGCTTCGGCCCGACGTCCTTCGGAAATGTCCGCGACGGCGACGATTTCGACGTCCGCCGTCGACTTCGCGCGCTCGAGGTAGGCCGGGATATGTCCCTTGCCCGAGATGAATCCGTAACCGATGACCGCGCCCCGTAACCTCGTCTTCATACCCCGACAATTACCCCGATTTTCCATAGTTTTCATTCCCTTTTCGCGGGGTTTTCAATCCGCGGAAAGGTGGAGTACGCTCTTTCGGAATGACCCAGGCCTACTCTAAAACCACGATCCCGAGCCGGGTCGAATCCCATTCGCCGACCGAGATGCTCCTCGCCTGGTCGAACGGGACGCGCTTTGCGGTGCCCTATTTCGAACTCCGCTTCTATTGCCCCTGCGCGAATTGCGTCGACGAGCACACCGGAGTTCGGACGCTGAAGCGCGAAAACGTCGCCGCTGACGTCCGCCCGAAGGCGGTGAACGCGGTCGGCCGCTACGCGATCCAAATGACCTGGTCGGACGGTCACTCGACCGGGATGTATCCGTTCGATCTGCTCTATTCGATTTGCCTCGAGAAAGGACTTCCACTCTCCTAAGCCGAAATCCCACCAGGACTTTCGTGCCGATTGACGCGAAACGGAGACTCCGTTCCAATAAAGGGATATGAAATTGCTCCCGATTTCGTTTCTTTGGATGGCGGTCGTTTGTCTCCCGCTCGAGGCGATCTCCGTACTCGGCGCGGAAACCAAGTGCATCGGACACAAAGGCGATCTCGAACATGCCTTCGAAAACTCGATGGCCGCATTCAAATCGACCTATAGCCGGGGCGCCGCGGGAATCGAGTACGACATTTACCATACGCGCGACGGCATCGCGATCGTCTCCCATAACGATACCCTTACGGAACAGGCGGATTCGAAGCCGGGAGGAAATTGCCCGCTCGCGACGCCGATCAAAAAACTGACTTTCGAGACTTTGCGCGCGAATTGCGTCCTGAAGAACGGTGAAGACGTTCCGACGCTCGAGGAGGTCCTCGCCTATTTCTCCGAAAAAGACTTCCTCCTCCTGACCGAGTTCGAGGACTTTCCGAACCGCCGAACGTACCGGCTTTTTGAAAAATACTATGGCGCTCATCCCGAGCGGCTGAAATTACTGGGTGTGAATCCGATTTTTACGATGTTCCGGATTCACGCGAAACGACTGACCTCCTCCTTTTGGCGGAAAGTGAAGATTTTCTCGACCAATCCGAAATTCACCCGCCTGAATCTCATCGGCTACGACGGAGTCGACGTGAGCCGTATCGCCGACCGTCAGATTCGGCT
>JAYVXM010000388.1:0-15397 GCA_043785205.1 Bdellovibrionales bacterium | reverse complement strand
AACCAGCTTTTGGAATTTCCCGAGGCCGACGTTATCGGTCATTTCGTGAAGCTGAGTCGGGACCGCTTTGAGCGATGAAATATAGCTGAACGCCATATTCCAAACCTGACCGGTGAAAATCATGGTCACGCACGCGAGCTCGAGACCGACGTTGCTCTTCGGGAAGAGCGCCACTAAGCCTAAAACCAGGGCCGGAAGGAAGCCGAGGACCGGAATGGATTGTCCGATGTCGAGAATCGGAATGATGATTCTTTCGGCGAACCGATTTTTCGCGGCGGCGTAGCCGAAAACGAGGGTGAAGGCGAGCGATAGAAAATACGCGATTAGGGCGCGCGAGACCGAATAGAGCGCGTAGAGCGGAAGCGACCTCAGCGATAGGGAGATCGTCACTTCGGGTTGGTAGGCGCCGTTCCATCGCTGGGCGGTCGCGACGACGGCGTAGAGAACTAATCCCATCAGCGCGAAGACGACGAAGTCTCCGGGTTGCAGCTTCTTGGCTGGAAAGTGGAGGGTTTTGAACATGGGGCGGACCGTCGATTTTTAGTTCACTTAGATCAGTGAATATCCTTCCTCATTCTTTGCTCGCCTTCAATCCCCGGAGGTCGATAAAAGGCGTGGAGCCGCCCGAAACTTGAGGAAGGATGCCGTTCCATTTGTCGATGGCCTTGCTCTGGATGAGATTCGAGCTGAGCGTGGACTGGAGAAGACGGTTCGCTTCGGCCTGGGCCTTCGCGCGCACGAGAATCGCCTGGGCTTCCCCTTCGGCTTTCGCGACTTCGGCTTTCGCGAGCATCTGCTGCTTTTGGAGCTCGAACTCGGCCTGCTGGGCTTGTTGCTGAACGGCCATTTTCTGCTGCATCTGGGTTTCGAGCGACGCGGGGAGATGGCTCGCCCCGAGATTCACCTTGTCGAGATGGAACCCCATTTTTTCGATCTCGTTGGCCAGCGACGTTTGGATCGCGTTTTGGAGGTCGTTCCGTTTCGCCGAAATGACTTCAGAGAGGGACATTTGGCCCGCGACGTTCTGGGCGACCGTTATGATCGTCCGGCGAATAAAGGTCGATTCGATGTCTTCGATATCCGATCCCCGGAAGGCGCGGAAAACCTGGGCGGCCTGGTCCTCCGAGGTATTGAACGTCACGGAAATATCTTGGGTGATGTGTTGCCCTTCGCGAGTCGGAAGGTCGATGCTGTCGTCGCCCTGCGAGGTCCCTTCGCCGCTTCGGCGAACCATGGTGTAGGTTCGGAGCGCGGTCGGATAGCTTTGGACCTGGGTGATCCACGGCATCCGCCAAGCGATTCCCTGGGGTACCGTCCGAAGCGAACCGGTCCAGATGTTGAAGATCACGCCCGTGTAGCCCGGCGAAATGACGGTGTAGGAGCTAAAGAACGTCACCATCGCGACTAGGATCGCCAGCCCCAAGAGGGCGCGGCTCGCGAACTTTGCCAAAAATTCCGGGGACTCGAAATCAAATTTCATTTTAAGGATCTTTCGGTTTTTTGTAGTCGGTGATGTCGATCACCGGTTTGTTCGGGGTCCCCATCTTTTTTCTCAGGAATCGATAGACGCGGGCCTCGATCCGGGCCCGGAGGGGGCCGAGGATTTTATAGAGGAAGACCGCGACGGCGATGAGGACCACGAATTCGGCGAAGGTCATAGGCTTGGTGTCCGATTACCATGACGAACGTGAAAAAAGGTCGAGTTCTTTCGAAAAGGCTCGCGCGATTTACGCGAGATATCCGGGTAGCTTCCGGGCGGCCTTCGAAGTGGCGAGTTTCTTCGCCGCGGCGATCGCGTCGCGAAAGTCGGATTTAGCGTGGAGTGGGAGGTGGAGGTTGAAGCGGAAAAACATCGCCCATTTGAACTCGAAGAATGGGAGATCCTGCTTTTCGATCGCCCCCGCGTCGAGAACCGCCCAGACCAGGCTTCGGAACGGATCGTCCGCGAGCCCCCGGATGTCGGCCGGAAGCGCGTAAGGCGAGTGCGGACCGACCCCGAACTGATCGTAGAGGTAGACCCAGTCCTTCCGGATCATCAGGTTCCAAAATCCCTTTTCCGATTTGTGACGGTAGTCCTTCAGGACCTTGACCGTGAAGAGGTCGACGTCGAGTTCCCAACAGGCGCGGGCGAAGTGGTGGTGATCGATGAGGTACGGTTCGCCGCGCGGACCGATCACGATGGGAATGACGTGATCGTCGCAGTAGGCCTGGAGCTGCTTTTTCGTGAAGGCGGACATCTTGGTGATTTTCGATTCGATCTCTTTCATTCCGAGCACGAATTGGGTCGGGCGAAGGTCGAGGATTCCGGGTCGTCGCATGCCTTCTTCTTTAGCATAAGGAGCCTAAGGACTCCGAGAATGATCGAGTTTGGTCGTCAGAAAAATGTCGCCATTTGCTCCATTTCTGCCGATTTATTCGCCTGCAGTCCCGGAGTACGATGAGGGGGTGTGGTCGTATCGTAGGGGCCGGGCTCGCCGGTTCTCGAAAATCCATTTCTTCCTCTTCACCCTCGTCCTCGGTGCGGGCGGCGCCGCCGTCCGCCCGGTCTTCGCCGACAAGGATCCGCCGAAACCGGCGGACATTTACGTCGGCGATCGCTTCAAAGCTTCGATTTTAGATATCCGGCCGACGCAGGAAGCGGCGGGCATGGAAGCGGTCAAAGAAAAAGTCGCCGAGATGGAGAAGCTGGATCCGGATGAACTCAAGAAGTTCCTGAAAAAAAATCCGATCCCGGTCGTGGCCGGTCCCGACGGAAAATTCTATATGATCGACCACCATCACCAGTCGATCGCCGCCCATCTCGCGGGTCGGGGACATGCGTACTACGTGCTCGAGACCGACTATTCGAAACTGAAGGATATGGACGAGTTTTGGCGGCGGATGAAGGCGAAGCACTGGGTGCGCGAGTTCGATCACCTCGGAAATCCGCTGAAGATTCCCGACGGACTGCCGAAGTCGATCCTCGGGATGAAGGACGATCCGTACCGGAGTCTTGCTTATTTCGTGCGGAAGCGCGGCGGGTACGCGAAGACGTCGATCGAGTACGCGGAGTTCGACTGGGCCGATTTTTTTCGCGAACATGTGAAGCCGTGGCATTCGCGGGAGGAGTTCATCGCGGCCGTCGATGAAGCCGCTCAGCTCGCCCATTCCGCGACGGCATCGCACCTGCCCGGATGGAGTAAGCTACCGTTGAAGTGTAAGATCTGGCTCGAGAAGATGAAGGATCCGGCATGAGGCGTTCCTCGGCCGCCCTCCTTGCCCGGAGAATTCTTCCCGTCCTCCTCGCCGCGGTCCAGCTCTCGGGCGCGCTTTCCGCGTGGGCGGGTCCCGAAGATCCCTACTCGAGTCCGCACACCTCCTATGTAAAATCTCCGGCCGTCGCCGTCACCGAGAATGCGAGCGCCGGTTTCGAAGTCTATGCTTCCGAGGTCTCGAGCGGCGACGCGGATGGCTTGGCCCGGAATCAGGCCTGGGTTCTCGCGAATCTCGCCGAATCGACGAAGGGCGACCCTTCTCTCGCGCCTAAGGTCGTGGTGGCTGGGCCGAGCGACGAAACGCTCGAGCGGACCGCGGCGGCGATTCGGGCCGACTTCGTCCACGAAGAACTTCCCTCGGCCTGGGAACGGCGGCTCGGCCCGAAATTCTCGAACTACCTTCTCGACCATTCGCGGATCACGTTTACTCTCGTTCGGGGAGTGATGAACGGCAGCGTTTTCGCGTGGATGCTCATCCTCTCGACCCACATTCCGCCCGAGATCGCGCTCCCGCTCGGGGTCACCCTCGGGAGCCTCAGCTCGGGTTTTCCCTACGTCCAACAGGGTTACCGAACGCTGGTCCGAAAATTCAAGCTTTCGTACGGAGTCGAAGTCGCCGGCGTCGAGAGGGAGATCCCCGCCCGACTCGTAGCGACGAAGTCCATGACCGAGCTCCGGGCCCAATTGGTCAAACGGATCTATAAAGTCTCGGTCATGACCGCCGCGAATCTCGGCCTCTACGCGTTCGGATACTCCCATTTCGACGGCGCGATGGACGTCGTGCGGGCGACTACGAAGAACGCGGTCCTTCCGGCGGGAGCGCAGAGTTTTTGGGATCTGACGATCTCCCACCGGGCGAACGCGCTCATCGAACTCCAACCCCAGGCGGCGAAACGTCTCGCGCTCGTCGCCGAATTGAAAAAGACCCTGAATACGACGATCGCGCTCACCCTCGGCATCGCGAAGTATTCGGGAATTCCGCTCGCCGAGGCGGGCCTGATCGGAATGGGCGCGCTCGGAAGTACTCAGTACGTGCTCCAGCTCTACCGTGATTGGAAGCTCGAACGCGCGCTTAGGAGTTCGATGGCGGCGTGCGATCCGAACGTTCTGCAGCCCGAGTGACGGGGCGATCTGCCTGGAGTTGCGCCCGAGAGCGATGGCCGGCGATCTGGCGCTCCCGTGAACGTTGGCGCGGTTGATGCTCCTACCGTACCGGAGATTCTTACCATGAAACAAATGCCCCAAATTCATAAGTACATGACGGCGATGCCCCATACCATCACGGGAGAGGTGCCGATTCGGAAGGCTCTCGAACTGATGAACGCCCACCGGATCCGACACTTTCCAGTCCTCGAGAACGGAAAACTCGTGGGAATTCTCACCGATCGCGACGTGAGTCTCGCTTCTTCGTTTCGAGGCTCCGACGAGATGACGGTCGCTGACGTGATGATCACGCCTCCCTACGCGGTCCTACCCGAAGCCTCGCTCGATCAGGTCGTCCTCGAGATGGCCGAGCGAAAGTACGGGTGCGCCGTCGTTGAGCAGGCGAACGGAAAGACGGTCGGAATTTTCACGGCGAACGATGGACTACGCGTTCTCGGCGAGCAGCTCGGAAGCCTTTACAAGCATGGACTCGCGGACGCGGGAGTCCGGGCCCCTTCGTAACGCGTTAGGGCGATTCGGCTCGGCGTTTCTCTGCCCGGAGATGTCCATAGATGTGCGCGACGAGCCCGAGCGGAAGCGCGAGTCCCAAATAGGTGTGCACTTCGTTTAGGATCTCCGTCGTCCGCCCCTCTCCGCCGTAAAGAAGAGCGAGAGCGGTGACGATCAAAATTCCGAGCGCGGAGAGCACGCCGAGACCCGATATGAAACGGCGTCTCGTCTTCGATTTAAGTCCGGGTACGACGTGTCCTTTGATCAAGTAGCCGAGGCCGAGGACGACCAGATAAGTGAGCGCGGTATGGGAAAGCCGGAATCCATATTCCATCGGATGGCGCTGTTCGCCGACGGACGAGGCGACCCGGATGAACCGGCTAAAAAGGAAGAGACCAAAGCCGGTCATGTAGGCCGTGGCGCCGATCAAACCGAGAATTCGTTTGTCCTTCCTCCGGATTTTCATCCCGCCCACCGAATAGTCGCGCCGTGGTCGGCGGCGATCCGCCGGGCGACCACGGCGGACGCCAGGAGCGCGATTTTCGCGAGCGCGTCGGCGGTCATGCAGGAATCGGCGAGGACGGTGACGGTGGTTTCTGGTTCCGGTCGTTTTAGACCGATCGGCGATCGATGATCCGATCGAAGGCTCGAGGTGGCGACCGCCCGCTCACGGAGGGAGAACGTTTCGGCGAGTGTGGCGTTTGTAACGCCCTTTCGAATCCAGACCGACTGGCGACTCTTTCCGAATACCCGCAGGTCCCCTCCAGCGTTCACGCAACCTTCGATCAAGGGTGATATCCGCCGAATCGCTGCGACCGCTTCATCGACGGCATAGCCCTTCGCGACTCCGCCGAGATCGAGCCGGAGCGGAAGCATCCGTCGAACGCGTTCACCCGCGATTTCGAACGCGGGACGTGAGCGCTCCCCGACCGAGGCGGCCGGCGATCCGGTGGCGATGTTGAATATCCCGCCGCTCTCGATCTGAAGTCGTCGCGAAAAATCCAGAACTTGGCCGAGCGAAGGACGGAGTTTCATCCACCGGCCGAGCGAGAGCTGATTCAAGCGCGAAAGATCGCTCGAAGGGTCGTGGAAATTCATCTCGCTCGACACCGATTCAATCCGGGCAAACGCCGAAACGGCGGCGCGTTCGAGATCCGCGTTCGATCCGCGGCGAAGTGAGACCTGCACGAACGTTCCGAGCATGGGCCGGCAACGGCTAAAGACGGGTTTTGATGACTTCATAGGTCTGGAGAAGCCGTCGAACGCCGGCCGTGACGTGGGCCGAAGAAAGGGTGGCCCCGCTGATGTTGACGATGTCCTGGTTCAGTTTGAGGGGCGCCGTGAAGTCTTTGCCGACGAACTGCTTTCGCCATTCCGGCTTCACGACCCCCTGGCCGAACGTTTCGCGGTACTCGAGGATCTCAATCGCCTTCACGCGCGCGTCGGCGACGCCGACGGCGTAGGTGATGAATTCGTGCTTCCCGAGCACTTCGTCGACGAAGAGGACCTCTTTCTTCGCTCCGGTCCAAACGGTGACCGTCGAATTGCGCACGCGCTCGCCCGATTTCTCCTCGATCCGCCGCACCTCTTCCGGGGTGAGGGCGATCGACCTTTTCGTCAGCTTCGTGCCGGGAAAAATCGCGCCCGTCGCCTGGTCCTCCGTAAGGTAGACCTGCGAAAAGGCGACCAGCGGTGCCGTGCCCGCGACGAGAAGAAAGCCGATCTGCGTTTTCGAAAATCGGTGGGACATCAGAGGTAGAAGCCGAGTTTGATTCGGACGCGGTAGCGTTCGAAGTCGTTATCGAGATCGTATCCGTTCACGACGGCGCCGGAAACAGTGGAAGGATAGACGTGGGCCCACGGAAGCTGGGTGAGCGCGACCGCGGTGAGGAAGAAGCTCTTCGCCCCGTAGTGGAAGCTCGGTCAGATAAAATAGCCGTTATTCGCGAGGTTCGAAAAGTCGAGGGCCGCGTACTCGCGTTCGTTGAGGAACTCGAAACCCGCAGAGAGATTTGGAGCGAAGCGGTAGGAGCCGGCCAGGGTGAAGTTGATATCGGCTTCTTCCTGCCAGCGCTCGCCGGTCGTGCCGTCGTCGTTCGGGAGCTGCCGAAACTCGGGGGCGTAGGTGAAGTTGAATCCGAAGACGAGGGTGTCGTCGAGGAAGTTCTTCTGGAGAATGAGCCGGGTCTCGAGTTCGAGGAACTTGCTGCCGACGGTCGGTTCCATGTAGAGGGCGACGCCGACGGGATTCGTGTAAGGGCTATAGAGGCGCCAAATCTCCTCGAACGAAAGGCCGATGAAGCGGGTGGCGGAATAGTTGTCCGTCGGTCCGGGAGAATCGTAGCCGAATTGTTCGGCCGGAGTCGTCGCGCCGCCGGGTCCGTTCCGGTTCGCGTGGGTCCAGGCGTAGGAGGCGTAAAGCGCGACTTGGACGTCGTCGTTCAGTCCGTATTCGTAAGCGGTCTTTCCCTCGAGAAGATCGTAACTCCCGCCGATTTTCTGGTGGCGCCAAGTCGCCCATTGTTCGATCTCCTTTTCTCCTTTAGGGAGAAGGTCGGTCGTGTAGACGAACGCGAACTGGCTTTCGGCGGCGAGGACGGGACGGGTGAGGGGTACGAGGGAAAGGGCGAGGAGGAGGAGAATGCCGGATTTGGAGTTCATTTCACATTTCTCGAATCGATACTGAGACTCGGTCTCAGTTTAGGATTGAGACCTAGTCTCAGTTTAGGCTGGACTTGTAAACTTCGGATTTGCGATAGGAAGGCGATGAAATCCGCTCCCTGCGGAAGGGAACCCCAGAAGCGCCGCGCCATCCTCGCCCCGATCGAACGGGACGAGCTTCGGGGGCGTCTCGACGCCTACGTCGCGACGAAGCGCCTGAATCGGAGCGAGGCTCGCCATAAGATCCTCGAAACGATCTTCACCGGCGACCGCCACTTTCGGGCGCTCGACCTTCTGGTACGGTTGAAAGCGCGGTTTCCGGAAGTGGGGAAGGCGACCCTCTACCGAAACCTCCCGATTCTCGTCGAATGCGGGATCCTCCAGGAAGGGCCGACGGATTCGAGCGGAGATACGTTTTTCGAGCTTTCGGGCAGCGAGCACCACGACCATATCGTCTGCCTCGACTGTAAGAAGATCTTCGAATTTCACGACGAATCGATCGAGCGAAAGCAGAAGTTCCTGTCGAAAAATCTCGGATTCACGCCGCGCGATCATCGACATGTGATTTATGCCTCGTGCGATCTTCTGGGGGAATCCCGCTAGCGCTTGAGGAGTATTCCGGCGATCGCCGCCCCGAGGAGGATGACCGGCTCGGGTACCTTCTTCGCCTTGATGACGAGTCCGAGCGCGACGAAGAAGAGAAGGACGGTCCAGGCGTCGTGAATCGCTCGGCGGGCGAGAATTCCGACTGCCGCGCCGATCGCGCCGATGGTGGCGGCGGTTACTCCGTCGATGAAGAATTTCACATTCCGGTTTTTCGCGATCTGTCGGTAGTAAGGCGCCGGGATCACGACGAGGAGATAGCAGGGGAGGAAGACGCCGAGGGCGGAGACGGTCGCGCCGCCGAAGCCCGCGAGAAGATAACCGATGAATGCGACGGCGATCACGACGGGACCGGGGGTCACCATGGCGACGGCGACGGCGTCGAGGAACTGGTTTTCGGTGAGCCAGTGATAGCGGTCGACCACGCCGCCGTGAAGAAACGGCACGATCGCGAGGCCACTTCCGAAAACCATCGCGCCGGCTTCGGCGAAATAAAGGAAGAGCCTCTTGAAGAGCGCGGGTTCGGCGGGACCGTGGAGGCCGGTCACGAGTGCCGCCGGAAACCAGGCGCGCACGCCATTTCCGGACGATTGGTTCGCGCGCCAGAGGAGGTTCGCGAGACCGGCGACGAGGAATCCGCCGATCACTTCGGTGCCGGTGATGAATGTGAAAACGGCGCTCACGCCCGCGATACCCCAGAGGATCCGGTCGTCGACGAGTGTTTTTCGGCCGAGCGCCCAGGCGCCCTTGCCGACGATCGCGATGACGGCCGCGCCGATCCCGTAAAACGCGGCTTGCACGGCTGGAATTCCGTTCATCCGGAGATAGATTTCCCCGAGGACCGCGACGATGGCGAATGAAGGGAGGACGAACGCGAACGCGACGGCGGTCGCGAGCGGAGTTTTTCCGCGGGCCCATCCGAGGTAAATCGCGAGCTGGGTCGCCATCGGTCCAGGTGCGAGTTGGGCGAGGGCCAAGCCCTCCTTGTACTCCTCTTCACTGATCCATTTTTTATCGTGGACGAGGTCCTGATGCATCCGCGCGGCGAGCGCAACGGGGCCGCCGAAACCCGTGAATCCGAGCCCGAGGAAATAGCGGAGGAATCCCGCGGCGGAATAGAGTTCGGGGTTCGGAGTCATTCGTCGCGGCGTTTAGGGCTTCTGCGTGTCGAGCGCGGCTTTCAGTCCGCGCGCGAGTTTCGCGCTTTCGCCAACCCCCCAGAAGTGGAGGAAGACGATCCGGGGAGTTTCGCCCGTCATATGGTTATGGATCGCGACGATCTGGATGTCCGCGCCGCGGAGCGTTTTCAGCACGGTTTGAAGCTCGCCTTCGAGCATCGCGAAATCTCCGTCGACGACGGCGCTCGTGTCGGAACCGGCGAACGCGGCCCACGTATTCACCCCGATATCGTTTCCGATCTCGTGCCCATCCATCTTCGTCGTGCGGCCGAACGTGAATTTGTAGACTCCGTCCTTGAGATCGCCGGACTTCCCGAACGCGGCGTCGAGTTTTTTCGGGTCGAGGTTCGAACGAGCGGGATCGATCGCGACCTGGGGAAACTTCGCTTTTCCTCCCGCGGTTTCCTTGAGTTTCGCGAATACCGCGCCGACGCCGGTCGCGAGCTTCGTCGCGTCGCCCATGCCGCCGACGTGCATGAACATAATTTTCGGCGAGTCGCCGAAAAAGTGGTTGTGGAGCGCGGTCACTTCGAGCCCGTTCCCGAGCGCGGCGCTCATCACGGGATTCACCTGGTCCTCGGTCATGACGATATCGCCCATCACCATAAGGTGGTCGCCGGTGTTTTGGAACGCGGCCCACGCGGTGAGCCCCATCGCCGGATTCATCGTCACGCCGGCCACTTTCACGTGAAGGTCGGAGCGGGGGTAGGAAACTTTAAAGACGTCCCTTTTCTCGTTCAACTTGCCCTTCAGGCCGGTGAGTTTTTCGATCTGGGCGGGATCGAACGCGCCCTCGGCCCTCGCGACGTTCGGAAGAAAGGGAACGAGGAAGAGGGAGGCCGCGACGAACCAGGAGAGGAGTTTCATGGCCCGATCATCGGCCGGCCGGATTTACGCGTCAATGACGACTCCCCGGTTCGAGTCCGGGTGGGTTTAGGACGCTTCGATTTCGATGCGGGACCGGAACCGCGGGTGTTTTGGCCTAACTTACTAAAATAATAGGTAATTATGTTCGGATACGGCCTTCGACTTTTTGTTGACGCAATGAGTCATAAAGCATAGGGTACGGACCATGCCCGCTTTTTCCTTCGTCCGCATGGCCCTCCTTTTTTCCCTCGCCCTCGCGACGCTCGGCGCTTCTTCGGCGATCGCGGTTCCGAGCCCGACTCCCACTTCGGCGCCGATCATTCACCCCGACCTCGACCGGAAATTCGAGGCCGCGGGAAAACCGGTCGAACACACGTCGGTGAAGGATCAGGGTCGGGTCGGATTTTGTTGGTCGTACTCGACGACGGCGCGGATCGAGGCGGAGTACCTGAAGAAGACGGGGATCACGCTCGATCTTTCCGAAGAGTTCATCGGCTTTTACCACATCTACGATCAGATCCTCGCGCTCGCTCCGACCTACTTCACGACGATGGAACGGAAACCCGGGAAGTCGGGATTCGGTACGGATCTCCTCATCTATTTCTTCTTCCATCCGGGCGAAGGCGCGCCGGATCTGACGCTCGCGAACGCGCTCATCGAGAAGTACGGGATCGTCCCCGAATCGGCGTTCAGCTATAAAATCACCGGTGGCTTCCTCCAACGCGGCGTCGAAGGACGCGTGCGCCGATTCATCAACCAAATACTCCGCGATCCGGTGAAGAATCGCGAATACCGCGAACTGAATAAGGACGGCTCGGTTTCCTCGCGTCCGGTGCCGGCGAAGATTCTCGCGGAGCTCGCGAAGATCTATACGCTCGAATCCGAATTCGATCCGGCGCCGAAGCCGGGCGAAGTTTGCCGCTCGTGCGAGTTGATGGCCGCGATCCAGGGCTTCGACTTCGGCGGCGCGCACTACACGCCGAAGACCTTCGCGAAGAATCTCCTCGGCTTCAGCGCGGCGAACTACGAACAAATCAAGGTGACCCCGAAAAATCAGGCGGAGGCGTACGCGCGACTCCAAGCCTCGCTCGAAAACGGCGACGCCGCCGAAATCGGCCTGACGCTCTTTAACGGCTATCACGAAGCCCACCTCGGAAACGCGGTTTTCTCGCCGGAGACCTGCGGCGCCACCACACCCTGCGAAGTCGCCGGCGGACACGCCCTCCTCATCGTGAACCGCACGATCGATCCGGCGACGCGCCGGACGAACGGGATCGTCGTGAAGAATTCATGGGGCACGAAAACGGGCCGCGACGCGAACGGCGAGTTCTCGGCTTCGAAGGGTTACGACATCATCACTCCGGATTACCTCACGGAGTATTATAAGATGAAGCTCGATCCGGGGCAGACTCCGGAGTGGGATTTACTGGTCCGGAAGGCTGGGCGGTAGCGCTGACCGGGGCAAGGGTGTTTCGAGCACGGGGGTAAATTCGGCGTGCTCGTTTTTCTTCAGCTCATCTGATTCAGAAATAAGTCCTGGTAGGTGCCCTGGGCCCTGATCAAGGTTCCGTGATTCCCGTGCTGGACGATCTTTCCATCCTGAAGGACGAAGATGGTATCCGCCTCCTTCACCGAAGTAAGCCGGTGCGCGATGAGGATCGTCGTTCTCCGCTTCGAAGACTCGCGGACGCTTCGGGCGACTTCGGATTCGCTTTCGGAGTCTAGCGAAGAGGTCGCTTCATCCAAGACAAGGATGCGCGGATTCGAATAAAGGACGCGCGCGATCGACAGCCTTTGGCGCTGGCCTCCGGAAAGGCCGAGTCCCCCTTCGGCAAGATAGGTCTGATCGCCCTGCGGAAATTTCGAAATAAAACCTTCGGAATAGGAGTCTCTCTTCGCGGCCGCCACCCGAGACGGCTCTGGCGAATCATCTTTGTAGGCAATCGAGCTCAGAATCGTGCCGGAAAAGAGATCGGTGTTTTGTTGGACGTATCCGATCTGAGAATTAAGTTGGTTTTTATCAAGGAAGGTCTTGTCGTATGAATCGAAATAGATCTTTCCCGAGGTCGGCTCGAGATCCCCGACGATGAGATTCGCGAGCGTCGTCTTGCCGGAACCGCTTTTCCCGACGAACGCGGCGATCTCACCGGGATAGATCGTCAGGTTGACGTCCTTCAGTACCCCAGGGGATTCCGCGGAGAACCGAAAACTGACGTTTTCGAGTTTGATCTTTCCCTTGATTTCGATCGTGAGCGACTTCGTACGATCCGGGATGGTCTTACCGTCGGGAAAGAGGATCTCATTCACTTTATCGACCGAGAGGCGCACTTCCGAGAAACGAATCAAGAACATTGAGATTCCAGAAAGGCCCGCGACGATCTGCTGAGTGTACTGACTGACCGCGAAGAGTTGGCCGATGCTGAAGCTCCGCTCCCGCGAGAATACCAGCCAGACGGATACCCAAATGACCGCAATTTGGGTCGTCTGGGAAAGGAAGCTGACGATGCCGTTCATGCGAGCGGATTCGAGGAGCGTCTTCTGATCCGCCGTCAGAGATTTCACCACGCGTTCGTCCCAGGCCGAGGCGAATTTTTTTTCCGCCCGGAACGCTTTGACGGCCAGAATTTTCGAGACGGCGTCGCCGACGAAGGTGTGAATGGAGGCGCCGGCATCGAAGGACGCGGCACGGAATCGGTAAATGCGTGCGCCGATCACTTTCTGGGCGAGAAAGAGAAGAATAAAATAAATGAAGGGAATCGCCGCGATGAAGGGAGAATACATCAAGAGAATCACGGTATAGAAGGTGACCGTGAGCAGGCTAAGGGCCTGATTGATCGAATCCACTGAGAAAAAATCTCGGATCTTTTCGGCCTCCGCCATCCGGCTCATGACTCCGCCGGTTTTTATCCGAGCGAGGTTTTCGGGACTTAAACTGAGGGCGCGGGAATATAGCAGCGAGGAAAAACGCTGGTCGAACTGGAGTGCGAGCACGTTCGCGGCCCGATTCTTCAGCCAGTTGAAGCCGACGATTCCGAGCGAGGCGATTGCCATGCCGGCGATGCAGAGCCGAGCGGTGCTCGCGTCGTTCGTTCGGAGAACCTCATCGAGAAGAAGCTGAGAGAGGTAAGGAATAAAGGAAGTGAGGCCGAGTGTGATCAGCGAAGTTCCTAGGATAAGCGCGAGCATGGCCCGGCTTTTTAGAAGCGTCTGCATGATGATCGATACGCCGGCTCGGCGCGGGGCTTCGTCTTGGATATCGGGGGTAGGCGCCGTCTCAATCAAAATAGCAGGAAACGTCAGTGAATCGTCCGCGCGGCGCGAGAGAAAAAGTTCGACCAGATTCGCGGATTCGATCTCGTAAAATCCGTCGAGCGCGTCCATGCAGAGCCAACGCCCCGGGTTGACCCGGCGAATGACGAAAATGAGGCGATTCCCGATTAAAGTGAGGAAAGGGAACCTCATATTTTTCTCGTCCTGAAACGGGATCCGATAGGGTCGTGCGATCGCACCGCGAAGATCGAGGAGGGTGGCGATCACCGGCAAGGTTAGATGCTCGGCCCGCGCCTTCACCAAGGCGTCGAGTTCGACGTGATCGGAAGGGAGATCAAGAAAGCCGAGCAAATTATGCAAGGTCTTGGCGACGGAATCGAAGTCGTTCGCCGCTCGGAGAAATTTTTCGGGATCGTTTAGGTACGGAATCGGATGGACGGAGAGTTCGGTGCGAGTCGTGAAGCGGGCCCAAGATTCGCGCACTTCGCGCTTTCGGAGATTAATCCAAGGATCGACAGCGATACTTTCGAGAATCCGGTCGTCTCGGATCGCCTTCCGAATACTGACATGGGGAATCGCATAGGCTTCGATCGGAGCCGGAAAAACAATTTCGTAGGGGATCGTCGACTTCCCGATCAGCGAGGATCCCCCGAACCACCCTCCGGCCGCCAAAACTGGCCCGGTAATGAAAGCAGAAGGTTCGTGGTTCAGAATCTTTAAGTCACCGAAATCGTTCAGCACGATCCAACCCGCACTGTCCGCGGAAGCCGTGATTTTTAACCTTTTCACCTCGGCGCCGATTTCCACGATCTGTTCCGCGCTCGCTCCCCGCTCGGAAAGTAGCGATTTGAAATTCCGAAACGCGCTCGATCGGGTCACCAGACGGAGATAGGTCTCGTGACTCGGAAATTTCGCGAGATAGGCCATGAACGCAACCCGAGAAATCGAAAGAATGCGGTTATAAGTGGGAGACACGACTCGATAAGGGAGCGATTCGTTATCGAGTACGGTTCGGAGACTGACCGTCCGTCCTCGGCGCAAAATTCGAATCTCGCCGCTGGACAGCTCCAGCTGGAGATTATCGGTGAGCGGCATCAGGACTTGCGAGAGCGGTTGTCCCGCCGCGCAAACGACCGTACCGGGTTCAGCTTGAATGATCTCACAGTCGTCCGCGAGTTCTTCGAGAGAGCCGGGTAGAAGCGAGAACAACGAATTTTTTGGGATACTCCGAAATATAGAAGAGTCGCGGATCTTCAAGAATCCCCCAGATATTCGTCTTTCAAGGAGAGAAGCTGCTTCAAATAGTATTTCAGCAGGGTTTCGTGGCTGACGATGATCTTGGCTCGCAGACTAACCCCCGAGCGAAGGGGGTATTTCTGACCTTTGAAGAGCACGTGTTGAGCGGCCAGGTCGCCGTAGACGTCGAAAGTGGAGTCACTTTGTTTGCCGCTCGTATCGAGCTTCTGCGGTATCTCGCGGATCGTGGCCGACTGGACCCCGTATTCGGACGAAGGGTAGCTCGCGATGTCGAGTTTTACGTCCATGCCGCGTCGGACTTTTCCGATGTCGGAATCGGACACTTTCAGGCGGACCCCGAGCTCCGATCCCGCGCCCTGAAGGTAAACCAGGGTTTGGCCGGGACTGATGTTCTGGCCGGGGCCTTTCAGGTCGACGAAGGAGACCACTCCGTCTGCGGGGGCACGAATGGTGGAGTTTGCGACGTAGTTCTTCAGATCCTGAGGGATCTTTTGGAGAACGACCTCGACCGCGTTACGCGCCGACTTTAGGCTCGCGTTCGCGTTTAATGTCTTTTCTCGGAGCTGGCTTTTCAGATTCTCGTAGCGCGTGTTCAGCTCATCATACTCGACGCCCATTACCTTTTGAGCTTTTAGGCGCTTAATTTTTTTCAAC
>JAYVXM010000387.1:0-5020 GCA_043785205.1 Bdellovibrionales bacterium | reverse complement strand
GTCGAGTTTGCGCGCCCGACTATACGGATCAGCAGATTTCAGCCTGGGCGGCGGATGAAATCGACGGACGGGCATGGATCGAACGGTTTACGAACAGTTTTACGGTCGTCGCCGAAGAGCACGACGCCATCCTCGGGTTCGCTAATCTTGAGAACGATGGAAACGTGGATATGTTTTATGTTCACGCCGACTGGCAATCACGGGGGGTCGGAAAGACTATCCTAGCCAACCTAGAAGAGCAGGCGCGAAAAATGAAACTGGTTCGGATATCGAGCGACGTCAGCGTTACGGCACGCTCTTTTTTTTTAAAAAGGGGCTTCAAAATTGAAAGGGAGTACGTCAAAGAAGTCAGAGGAACCGGCTTCAAGAATACGCTGATGTCTAAAGCTTTGCCCATTTGACTGAATCGCGCCCCAAACCTCCGAACAATGCCAATGTCGAAGCGCGATCGGAAAGAATACCTCAGTTCAAGATGCAGCCCCGCGCCGCCTCGATCAGCACCTTTCCGGCCGCGGACTTCAGCATGTCGACCCGGTAGGCGAGAAAGATTTCATCTTGCCGGACCGGAAGGTGCTCGAGAATTTCGACATTCGCGCGGTCGGCCTTCGCCACGCGCTCGGGAAGTAAGCCGACGCCGGCGCCCTGGGTCGTTAAGGTCCGGATCAATTCCAAACTCGGAGTCTCGACCGTGCGCCAATCGGAGAAGTAGTCCCTCGCTTTCCCTTTAAGCGTACTCGCAAGCTGCGACCGGGAGAGATCGGAAAAGAGGGTCCTCGGGATCGCCCTTTCCCCCGTCGCGCGCCAGAAGCAGACGCGGTCAATACCGAGCTTCGTCAGCACGAGATCGGGATGCCGCTCCGGGTTCACCACGAAACCGAAATCGAGCTCGAAGCGGACGATCTGTTCGGTGATCTTCCGCGAAAAACCGTGGGTCAACTCGATCTCGATTCGGGGCGCCGCCTTCGCGATCGCTTTGAAGAACTGGGGAAGGGTGTAGCCGCCGACGCTCGGGTGACAGCCTAGCCGAAATTTTCCGCCAAGCGCTCGTTTCGACCGCGAAACCCCGTCTCGGATTCCCTCCCAGCATTCGTTCAGCCGGTTCGCTTCCGCATATAGAATTTCCGCAGCGGCCGCCGGATGGCATCCCCGTTTCGAGCGGATAAAGAGCTTCGTTTCGAGCTTCGCTTCGAGCCTCGCGATGCTCTGGGTGAGAGCCGGCTGAGAGATGTTCAACCCCCGCGCGGCGGCCGTGAAGTTCCGCTGTGAATAAAGCGCGAGGAAATGGGCGATTTCGAGTTCGGTCGGTATCATAATCTTTCACTTATCATATGTATTCTTTTAATCAATTTTACTGATCCATCGACTCCAAATAGGCTCGAACTTACCTAAAACGGATCGGCCCCGCGGGGCAAAATGGAGAATGATAATATGGATAAACGAAGTTCGGCCCTGATCGCGTTCGCCCTCTTGGCCGCCATGCCCTCCCCGGCGCGCGCGGAAGGTCCCCGCCCGGTCACCGCCGCGACGGACCAGGCCGCGCTTCTCCGAAGCCGCGATCCGAAACTCGCCGCCGAAAAACGCCTCGTCTACGATTTTGCCCGGGTGATTCTAGCGGGCCGTCGTCTGGATCAAGCTCCCCGCTTCATGCTGACGAGCTACATCCAGCACAATCCGAACGTCGATACGGGGCTCGACGGGTTCCTCCGGTACTTTTCCCGCCTCGGCGGTCCGCGACCCATTCCCGGCGAAGTGGCCGATCTCGTCTCGATTCAAGCCGAAGGGAATATCGTCACGCTTTCATTCGTGAATGAACTGACCGACGGGAGCCGGCCGGGCGGAAAATATACGACCACCTGGTTCGACATGTTCCGCGTCCAAGACGGAAAAATCGCCGAGCACTGGGACTGCGATACCGCGACTCCGCAGCCCTGACGGCGGCAGTCCTCATTGCCGGTTATTTTCTAATTACAGAGGTATTCGTCGGTCGAGAAAATCCCGTCGCGGGAGTTCCAAACGGCGTACACCGATCGGGAGGACGGATTCTCGTTCGTGAAATCGGTCGGAATGAGGATCTGCATGCTGGAAATCCACTGTGTCGACGAGATCGGGAAATCCTTATACTGAAGGTAATTCTGATACCGGCTACCCTCTTTCGGGCGATAATCGGCGTTCCGGGCGCTCGTCTCGTAGGGCTGCAAGAGCGAACCGAGTTCGTTCCCATAATCGCTCTGCGGATTCACGCGGATATTGGAAAGGCTGGCGGCCGAGGCGCCGCTCCGAAAGACGAGGTCGAATTCGCTCATCCACGCTTTCGCCTGGCGCGGGCCGACGGCCACGCAGCGAGAGGCGAAAGTCGGCGCGGAGGCTTCCGCGCGCGCCGCCGGAACGGAAAGGAGAACGAAAAGGACCAAAACGGAGACGGATTTGAATTTCATGGCCCGGATATGCCGGAAAAGTCGCGATGCATCCATAGCATTAAATAGTCTTTGCGCATTCGATAATTAGATCGTTCCTTCGCCGATCGATCGCCGTCCGTTTTGCCCAATCTCCGAGACGGTGCTAACCTGGGCCCATGAAGAAACCCGGGATCTCGACCGCTTCCCTCTCCCGTCGCATCGACGCGGCCCTCGGGAAGATCCCCTGCGATCTCGTGATCCGCGACGTGAACTTTCTCGACGTCTTCACCTGCGAATGGCGTACGGGCGACGTCGCCGTCCTCGACGGGATGATCGTCGGGACCGATCCGGGCTATGCCGGAAACCGCGAAATCGCGGGCCGCGGAAAGTCCCTCGTGCCGGGTTTCATCGACGCCCATGTCCATCTCGAAAGCTCGCTCATGATGCCGGGCGAGTTCGAGCGGACCGTGCTCGCGCGCGGAACGACCGCGGCCGTGTGCGACCCTCACGAGCTCGCGAACGTGATGGGCGTTCCCGGAATCCAGGCGTTCCTCTCCGCCGCCGAACGGACGAAGCTCGATCTCCGCGTGATGCTGAGCTCCTGCGTGCCCGCGACCCACCTCGAAACGAACGGAGGCGGCACCCTCGGCCTCGCCGACCTCGCGCCGCTTCGCGCGCACCCGAAGGCGCTCGGGCTCGCCGAGATGATGAATTTTCCGGGACTCCTCGCCTCCGATCCCGCGGTCCTGGAAAAGGTCGCCGCGTTTTCCGACGGCGTCATGGACGGCCACGCGCCGATGCTCCGCGGAAACGCGCTCTCCGCCTACGCCGCGTGCGGGATCTCGTCCTGTCACGAATCGTCGGAACTCGGCGAAGCGGCCGAAAAACTCACGAAGGGAATCGCGGTCTGGATCCGCGAGGGTTCCGTCGCGAAGGATCTCGACGCCCTCATCCCCCTCCTCACCGTCGCAACGTCGACGACGCTCGGCTTTTGCACCGACGACCGGAATCCACTCGATATCCTCGAGGAGGGCCACGTCGATCACCTCGTCCGCCAGGCGATTCGGCGCGGAGTCGCTCCCGAAGTCGCGTTTCGCGCGGCCTCGTGGAGCGTCGCTCGCCATTACGGCCTGGACCGCGGGCCCGATCGGGCCGGCGCGATTTCGCCGGGTTACCGCGCGGACTTCGTCCTCCTCGACGACGCAAGCACGGTCGCGATCGGCATGGCTTTCCGCGCCGGTCGACCCGTCGACGAACTCGAGTTCGCGAGCGGCTCCTTCGGGGAAAAACGGAATTCGATCGAATCGAAGGAAATCGTCGCCGCCGAGCTCGCGGCGCCCGTCGGAAATGTCCACGTGATCGAAGTCGAGGCAGGGAAGATCCTGACCGGGCGATCCGTGCGGGACTCGGGCGCGCGCGGCGTCGCCCACCTCGCCGTGAAAGAACGGTACGGAAAGAATTTCGCCCCCGCGACTGGTTACGTCGCTGGCTTCGGCGAGAACTTCGCCGGCGCGATCGCGTCGTCGGTCGGCCACGACAGCCATAACCTGATCGCCGTCGGCGCGAAAACCTCGGACATGGCGGTGGCGATGAACGCCCTTCGCGCTTCCGGCGGCGGTTTCTGCGTCGTCCGGGACGGAAACGTCGTCGCCGAGCTCGCCCTACCGATCGGCGGACTCATGACGAGCGCGCCGGCGGGCGAAATCCGCACGAAGCTCTCGAAACTGAAGGAGGCCGGCCGGTCGATTGGCTGTCCCCTTCCCGAACCGTTTCTCCAGCTCGCCTTCCTAAGTCTCCCGGTGATCCCGTCGCTGAAGCTCACGGACCGCGGCCTCGTCGACGTCGACCGTTTTGAGATTATCGGCGTTCGCGCGAGTTAACGGATTCACGAGCCGGTGCCCCCACGGGATGACGTGGCGGGGACGCGCGGCGAGGAGATTCGAGAAGGCGAACGTGTCGGAATTACTCTCGAGGAACGTCTTCACGAGCGCGGTCATCGGGATCGCGAGCAGGAATCCGATCGGACCCCAGAGCCAACCCCAGAAGAGGAGCCCGAAGACGAGCGTTACCGAGTTCACGTTCACGCGCGAGCTCATGAAGTATGGCAGCACGAGATTGTTCGAAACCATGTGCATCGCGACCAGCGTAAAGCCGATCACGAGGAACGGCCCGGGCTCGTGAAACTGAATGAGCGCCTGGGCGAACGGCAGCACGAGCGCGAGGGGCGCCCCGACGAGCGGAATCAGGTTTAGAAAACCGGTGAGGATGGCGAGCGGAACCCAATTCGAAAGCCCGACCAGCCGAAAGACGAGCGCGTGCAGCGCGATGAGGATCATCCCGGTGAAGATATTCCCGCGGACGAACGCCCGGATGATTTTCGGCAGCTCCGAGTTCAGTTTCGGGAGGTAGAGGTGCTTGCCGACGAGCGCGTTGAAGCTCTCGAGGAGATTATCCCGGTCGAAAAGGAGGTAGAGGAGAAGGAGCGGCACGAAGATTCCAACGGTGGCGAGGTCGTAGAGCGATCCGACCCAGCCGGCGAGGTAACGCATCCATACGGGCACGTTATCGACGACCTGGACCTGCTGGACGTCGGAGTCCGGCACGGGTCCGCCGATCCCGAGCGT